>JBCBGJ010000082.1:0-8887 GCA_038526925.1 Pseudomonadota bacterium | reverse complement strand
GTATAAATCCACATTATGAACAGCCCAACCCAGGAGAAGAACTGAACGAAGGCTAGCCGTTTCATAACACTCGGCATGGTGGTCAGATCGCCCAACACATCCGATAGAAAATTGCTTGCGTTGCGGTTCGTTTTTACCAGCTGGCTGTTCCACAAATAGAGCATGCCTAAAAAGATTAGGCCGCCGCCGAGAATGTAGAATTGCTGGTCGCCGTTCGCAAAATAGACCGCTGCGGTAAAGGCAATGCCGACCGCCGCGATGACCAGGCCCCATTTTGAGAAGAAGCTCGCCACAGGCCGCTCTTCTTTTTCAACGCCGCCTTCTTGTTCGAAGATATTGTCTTCGTCTTTGCCAAACGCTTCGAGCTCTTCTGGTGAGTATTCTTTGGTCGAAAAGACGGTCCACATCACCGCCATGAAGAGCGCCGCGCCACCAATGTAGAAGGACCATTTCACATTATCCGGAATGACGCCTTCTGCTGCTTCGTTCGACACACCGAGCGCATTGAAAACGAATGGCGCTACCGAGGCGAGGACCGCACCTGCGCCAATGAAAATGGTCTGCATTGAATAGCCGAGGGGCCTTTGTTTACTTGGCAGCATGTCTCCGACAAATGCGCGGAACGGCTCCATCGTAATGTTCAAGCTTGCATCTAGAATCCATAGCGTTCCCGCTGCGATCCAAAGATAGGGCGAGTTCGGCATGATAAAGAGGGCGAGCGTTGTCAGGATGGCGCCAATCAAGAAGTAGGGCCTGCGCCGCCCAAGCCGGCCCCAGGTCTTGTCGCTGAAATAGCCAACGATGGGTTGCATAATCAGACCGGTGATTGGACCCGCAAGCCAAAGCAGGGGCAGCGTGCTCATATCGGCGCCGAGCGTCTGGAAAATCCGGCTGACATTGCCGTTCTGGAGCGCAAACCCGATTTGGATTCCGAAAAACCCGAAGGACATATTGACGATTTGAAACAGATTGAGCTCAGGTTTTCGAGCTGAGTCTTGCGCGCCGACTGCGCCTCCTGTGACTGCCATTTTGATCCTCCGTTACATATTATTTTTATTTGAAATCAGAACTTTACCTTGCCAAGCTTCGAGCGTCCCTGTGCCGCCAAGAGTCAGTGTTTCCGGCGTACCGGTCAAAGTGTCGACCCAGTCTCCCGCAATAGGGCCATCCGTCAATTCATATGCAGCGCTCGACCCAGAAAGATTGAACAGAACAACCACGTGGTTGCCGTCCTTTTCTCGCGCAAAGCTTAGAATTTGGCTCGGATTATCGGTTGAGACCGGAATGATCCGGCCGCCCGCTGCGCCATTGTGGAGTGCGGGGTTGGCCTTTTTGATCGCGATCAGTTGCTTGATCAATGCGCCATCCGGATGAGAATAATCAGCCCAGACGATCGGGTCTAGTTCGAAGAATTCGAGCTGGTTTTGATTGCCGACTTCTTGTCCGTTGTGAATAAGCGGGATGCCTTCGGTCACGAACGAGAGCATCAGCATCGCATGATAAGCGTCGCCATAAATAGCACCGGTCGACCCATCCCAGGCGTTTTGGTCATGGTTCTCTGTGTAGAGCATTCGGTAGGCATCGAGCGGCCAAGTCGAGATCTGCTCGCTTAGATAGCCGCGTAGGTCTCCAGCATTGGATTGCCCCTTAGCGATGCGCTGAGCCGCTTCTTTCCAGTGCCAGGCATAAGTGGCGTCAAAGGCGTTTCGATGCAGATCCCGCTGTTGCCATTCGGCAAGCATGAACACTGGTTTGATCGTGTTCAGTTCGGCGCGCACCGTTTCCCAAAAATCGAGCGGCACGAAGCCCGCGACGTCGGCGCGATATCCATCCACGTCGAACTCCTCCACCCAATAGCGAAGCGCTCGTATTTTATAGGCGCGCAGATCAGGGTTATCGTAATTGAGGTCGATGATGTCAGCCCAGTCTGTCCACGGTGTTGGGTGGAAGTCGCCTTTCCAGTCGGTTTCGTACCAATCCGGGTGTTCGGTCACGAGGGGATTGTCCCAAGCGGTGTGATTTGCAACCCAATCCAAGATGACCTTGAACCCCTGCGCGTGCGCCGCGGCGACGAAGGCGCGGAAGTCTTCCTCGGTCCCGAACTCCGGATTCACGCCGAAATAGTCTTGTATGGCATACGGGCTGCCGAGACTGCCCTTTCGGTTGACCTCGCCAATCGGGTGGATCGGCATGAGCCAAAGAATGTCTACGCCGAGCTCCTTAAGTCTAGGCAGATGGGTTTGTGCGGCGTTGAAGGTGCCCTCAGGCGTAAATTGACGTGTATTGATTTGGTAGATGACGGCGTCGCGGGCCCATTCCGGATGCTCGACTTGTACGTAAGGTGCCGGCTGATAGGCGGTTTTCTGGTTTTGGTTTGCATTATTTTGCAAATGCGAAGGAGTCTGAGCGCATGCGGTTAAAGCGAAAAGCGCAATTATCGTCGTAACGCGAGCAAACATTCTGACCTCTCCTCCCCGTTGCGCTTTATTCGCAGCGCTATTTGTAAACTTCTATAAAGCCTAGTTCTGCCGACTTGGCAATTTCTATCACGCATTAAATGCGGTTGACCGGAATGGCGCTCTTCGCAAGAATAGGGAACAAATTGCAAAAATTTGCGGGAGATGCCTCATGGCTTTGTTGAGAACGGTTCTGGGGGTGGGTGCGGTGGCGCTAACTACCGCTTGCGCTAGCGATGATCCAACTTCTCTGCAATTGGCGACGGCTGCGCCCGGAGCGCCCGGGGCGCCCGCGACCTGGTCGAATGCAGAGAAAACGGCGATTGGGACGTCGTTCGAGGCTTATGATGATGAGGGGCAGTTTTCAGATGCCAGCTCAACCGCGCCGATTTCGCGGCTTTGGTTTTCACTCGGGAAAGGCCGGGTCACTGAGGTGATGTGGGGCCTTATCCACGAGGCCCAGATCCGCGAAATTCGGTTTTTGCTGGTTGGGCCAGAGGGCGTCATCGAGCCGAGCGATACCAGAATCCGTGTCGATGGTGACGGCCTGCCGGTATCGCCCGCGTCGGGAATTGTGCTGACTTATCCAGATTTGGGTGAGGCAGTGACCATAACCGTTTTCACCGATCCAGATCGAGACGCCTTGATGGTCAATGCCGGATTGTCGGATGCGTTGCCGGAGGGCGTACGGCTATTCGCCTATTTGGATCCCGCGATGGCGAATACCGGCAGCGGGGACCGAGCGCAGATCGTCGGTGGCGGATTGCATGCTTATGAGGGCGAGTCCCACCTCTTTGCGCGCCTCGCGAGCGGGGCGGCCGAGCATGCTTCGGTTGGCTATGTGGGTGTGTCTGATGGGGTGGATGATCTCGATGATGGCGCGCTGGATGTGCCTTATTCAGAGGCGGCTGAGATTGGAAATGTCGCTGGTGTGATTGCGTTTGATTTTAAGCAAGAGAGCGCTGTTGCAACTGCATCACCTGTGAGCCAGGGGCTTGGATTGAGTTCAACCCTGGTTGTTGGTTTTGGTGCGACTGCGGGCGCGGCGAAGGCGGTTGCTGCTGATGCTGCAAGTGTTTCTGCGAATGAGGTCTACTCCAAGTATGCTGGGCAGTGGCAGGCATATCTTAAGGGGCTAGAGCATTTGCCAAGCCTGGCGTCCGAGGCCGAGGATGGGGGCGCACTCGCCTATATGTCCGCGATCAATCTTAAGATCATGGAAGACAAAACGCATGCCGGGGCGCTGATCGCATCGCTGTCCAATCCATGGGGCGAGACCGCCCCGGCGGATCAGCCTCAAACCGGCTATAAGGCCGTGTGGCCGCGAGACTTTTTCCAAGTTGCTTCGGCATTCTCAGCGATGGGTGATGAGGAAACCGCGCGCGCGGCGTACCGCTATCTTCCTATGGTTCAAGTTACTGACGAGACACCGGGCAATTTTGGTGTCACCGGCTGGTTCCTGCAAAAGACACATGTTGATGGTGAGATTGAGTGGGTTGCGATCCAGCAGGACCAAACCGCGATGCCAATCATGCTCGGCTGGAAGTTATGGCAAGATGGCGTGCTCACTGACGCAGAAATCGCGGTGTCTTATCGCTCAATGTTGAAGCCTGCGGCGGATTTTCTAGTCGATGGTGGGCGGCCAAACATTCTCTGGAATACCGAGTTTGAGGCATCGCTTGGCTGTACCCAGCAAGAGCGCTGGGAAGAGCAGGAGGGCTATTCGCCATCGACGGTGGCGGCCGTCATATCTGGACTTGTTTCCGCGGCAGACTTGGCCAAGCGGTTCGGCGATCCGGCGGATGCTGCACGGTATCTGGCGGCGGCAGATGGGCTTGAAGCTAATTTGGAAGCCTGGATGTTCACCACAAATGGAGATTTAGGCGGCGGCGAGTACTTTATCCGCATCACGCAAAGCCAAGATCCGAATGATAAGGCGCTGCTCGGGAATAATAATGGCCGCCCGGGCCTGCCCGAGGATCAGATTGTAGATGGAGGCTTCTTGGAGCTGGTGCGCTATGGCGTCCGGGCGTGGGATGCGCCGAGTATTCAGGCGACACTAGGCGTATTGGATGCCCCGCATCCGGATAATCTCCGCGTTCGATATGAGTTCGGGGGCGGCCGCGTCGGTTGGCGGCGCTATGGCAATGATGGCTACGGCGAAGATGGCGATGCCGGTACGAACTATCACGAGATTGATGGTGGCAACACGCAGGGTCAGCGTGGGCGCGTCTGGCCTTTCTTCTCAGGGGAGCGCGCTCATTTTGAATTCGGCGAGCTGCAGAGCTCGAGAGCTAAACTTCCGCCCGACCATCCAGACGTTCAAAGCGCGGAGCGCAAGATCGATGACCTCATCGCTAGCATGGAGGCGTTCGCGAATGAGGGGCTGAGTTTGCCTGAGCAGGTTTGGGACAATGTTGGGCCAAATCCATTTGGGTACGAATTTGGTGAGGGCACCAATTCGGCAACGCCGCTCGCCTGGACGCATGCTGAATACATCAAGTTGCTGCGTTCCAAAATGGATGCCGCCGTTTGGGATCGCTATTCGATTGTTGAGGAGCGCTACGCGGACAGTCCCGCAAATCAGCCCCGTGACTGAGCTGAGGAGAGTGTGAAGTGCCTGATAACTCAATCGGTTTTAACGCAGTCGCAGTGCCGTCGCGCTTGATGGCGATGAGACTCAAAATTTATGCAAATAGATGCAATTAAAAAAAATCTATGCTGCTCTAATATCCCTTTAAAATCGGCGTTGTTTGAGAGAAAGCTTCTTGTCAGGTTTGCAAAACAATGAAAAAGAGTAGCAA
The DNA here is from genome assembly GCA_038526925.1 of Pseudomonadota bacterium. Lineage (GTDB taxonomy): Bacteria > Pseudomonadota > Alphaproteobacteria > Caulobacterales > Hyphomonadaceae > Henriciella. Next base: position 3,627 of record JBCBGJ010000082.1, on the reverse strand, counting down.
CAAAAATCAATCGCTGCCGGTCGAGTAGTGTATCAGGAGGACGCAATGCGCTTGCGACAAACACGGCTTGGAACAAGTCTGCTTAGCCTTTCTTTCGGTGCGATCCTCACGGCCTGCGCTGGGGCTGTCAGTGAAGAGGCAGCGCCGCAGCCGGCGCCTATTGCTGACGCCCAATCGTCCCCTGTGCAAGACCGGGGCATTGAGGATGAGATCATCTATTTCGTCCTGCCTGATCGATTTGAGAACGGGGATCCGGCCAATGATCGCGGCGGTATCGAGGGTGGGCGTCTGAAAGACGGATACGACCCGACCGACTTCGGGTTCTATCATGGGGGTGACCTCAAAGGACTGACCCAGCGATTGGATTATATCCAAGGTCTCGGCATGACTGCGATTTGGCTGACGCCAATTTTCGAGAACAATCCCGTTCAGGGGCCTGAAGGCAAAGAGTCCTCAGGGTATCATGGCTATTGGATCACGGACTTTACCAATGTCGACCCGCACATCGGGACACGCGAAGACTTCAAAACCTTCGTAGATGCCGCCCATGCCCGCGGGATGAAAGTCTACATGGACATCATCACCAACCATACGGCTGACATTATTGGCTATCGCGAATGTCACGATCCGGAGATGACGGGTGGGCCAACCTTCCGCTGTGAGTATCGTTATATTGGTGACTATCCATGGACCCGCCGCGCAAACGATGGTGCGGCGATCAATGATGGATTCTTGGGCGATGACGGTGTTCATCAAACCGAAGAGAACTTCGCCAACCTAACTGAGCCGACGTGGGCCTACACACCCTTCGTGCCGGATCAGTTCGAGGGCGTTAAAGTGCCAGCGTGGCTGAACGACACGATTTATTACCACAATCGCGGCGACACAGATTTTGTCGATGAGGATTCTCTATACGGTGATTTCGCCGGGCTTGATGATCTGAACACAGCGCATCCTCGCGTCCTTGAGGGGATGATCGATATCTACAAAGACTGGATCAGCGCGTACAATGTGGACGGTTTTCGGATCGATACTGCGAAACATGTCCGCGACGAATTTTGGCAAACCTTTGCGCCCGCGATTTTGGATCATGCAGCAGGCTTAGGGATCGATCATTTTCATATGTTTGGCGAAGTCTATGTCGACGGGCAAAAGCCGCAGCATCTTGCGCGTTTTACCACGAGCGCCGGGCTGCCAACTGTCTTGGACTTTGCGTTCCAATCGAGCGCGCGAGGCCTGATTGTCGACGACAAGCCCGGTCTTTTTATGGATGAGCTTTATCGCGCTGACGTAATCTATGCGAATGGCGCAGAGACCGCGCGCCAGCTGCCAACGTTCCTCGGTAATCACGATATGGGGCGTTTCGCAGGTTTTTTGCGCGAGAGTGATCCAGAGATGGGCGATGATGAGCTTTTCGCACGTGTTCGTCTTGCCAATGCGCTTATGTTTTTCACGCGCGGCGTGCCGACCATTTACTACGGCGACGAGCAAGGCTTTGTATCCGATGGAGGTGACCGGCTGGCCCGCGAAAACATGTTCCCAAGCCAGACTGAGCTTTACAATGATAATGATCTGATCGCGACGGATGCAACGACGGCTGAGAGCAACTTTGACACCGAGCATCCGCTCTATTTGGCGATCAAGTCCTTCGCTGAGATCCGCACACGCGAACCTGCTATCCGTCGCGGCGAACAAATCACTCGGCTGGCGCACCGCGAAGACAGTTTGTTTGCATTTTCGCGCATCGACTATGGCGCTGGAACGGAGGTCGTCGTGGCAATCAATGCGGAAGAAAGCGCCAGAGAGATCAATATTGCTGTAGATGGTCGCGCATCAGTTTTCTCCGCTTTGCTCGGGCAATGTCAGGTCAATGCGACGGCGCCTGGGAGCTATAAGATGACGGTCCCGGCGCTCGATGTTGTGGTTTGTAAGACGGATATTGGGGGCGAGTAATGACGGCTGGGTCAGAGTCGCAGGGCACGATCATGCAGAACGCTGTGTCGGATCTTCCTTGGTGGAAGGGCGCGGTCATTTATCAAATCTATCCACGCAGTTTTCGCGATACCAATGGTGATGGCATTGGCGATTTGCGCGGTGTTCTCGAGGGGCTGGATCACATCGCTTCGCTCGGTGTGGACGGTATTTGGATCTCGCCTTTCTTCACCTCGCCGATGGCGGACTATGGATATGACGTCGCTGACTTTTGCGGGGTCGACCCGATCTTCGGAACGCTCGAAGACTTCGATGCAGTGGTCGAAAAAGCGCATGCCCTGGGCCTTAAAGTAATTATTGATCAGGTCTATTCGCACACATCTGATCACCATGATTGGTTCATCGAAAGCCGGTCGAGCCGACATAATCCGCGTGCTGATTGGTACGTCTGGGCAGATCCAAAGTCCGATGGATCGCCGCCAAGCAACTGGCAATCTGTTTTTGGTGGGCCAAGTTGGGAGTGGGATGCGCGCCGCGGTCAGTACTACTTCCATAATTTCCTGAAAGAGCAGCCAGACCTCAACCTTTATAATGAGGAAGTCCAGGAAGCCTTAATTGCGGCCGGGCGGTTCTGGCTCGATCGCGGCGTCGATGGGTTCCGGTTGGATGCGCTGAACTTTGGTATGCATGATCGAACGCTGCGCGATAATCCGCCATCGGGTGTTCAAGCGCATGAGGCCACTCGGCCGTTCGACATGCAGGTTCACAAATACAATATGTCCCAACCAGACATTGTTGGTTTTACCGAATCCTTCCGAGACATGCTCAATGAGTATCCCGATACATTCACGGTGGCTGAGGTGGGTGGTCCAAATCCGATCGGCGAAATGAAAGCCTTTACAGAAGGCGAAGAGCGGTTGAACTCGGCCTACAATTTCGACTTTTTGTATGCGCCCGAACTTGGCGCTGAACGGGTCATTCGCTCGGCAAATCTTTGGGATCAGTCGGACGAAGAAGGTTGGCCAAGTTGGGCCTTTTCGAACCATGATGCGCCGCGTGCCGTAACGCGCTGGGCTCCAGGTGACCAGCGTGATGAGATGGCGCGGCTTTATATGTTGCTGCTGCTGACGCTGCGCGGGAACCCAATCATTTATCAGGGGGAGGAACTGGGGCTGCCGCAGGCGAATGTCCCGTTCTCGCATCTGAAAGACCCAGAAGCGATTATGAATTGGCCTAAGACGCTCGGGCGTGATGGCGCACGGACACCAATGCCTTGGGAAGCGGCCAAGCCGCATGCAGGGTTCTCTTCTGAGGAGCCTTGGCTGCCGGTTGATCCAGAGCATGCGAAACTGGCGGTCGATCAACAGCAAGGTAATGATAGCGTCTTACGATTTACCTCAGAAGCTTTGGCTGTGCGCAAGCGGTTTGAGGCATTGTTGCATGGCAAAATGACTTTCCATGAGACGGGGCAAGACACGGCCTTGATCGTGCGCCGAGAATCGTCCGGCGGCAGCGTCATTGCTTTGTTCAATTTCGGCGACTCGCCCGTTGCTGTTTCGCCTGACTTGGTTTCGGGCGGAGATGTGCTTCTCTCTTCAAGGCCTCTTAAGGAAAATTTGCTAAAGGATCAGGCTGTTTCGGCGCACGATCAAGGCCGTGTCTTGCCCCGTCTCATGGAAAGTCATTTTGCCATGC
>JBCBGJ010000081.1:0-8866 GCA_038526925.1 Pseudomonadota bacterium | reverse complement strand
TTTCGGGGAGTGTCTCTACAATGCGAGCCCTATGGCCACCGTCCAATCGGCCAAACGGAGAGTCAACCACGATAGGTCCGCGCAATTGGGCATTGTTCTGAAGCGCCGCGACGAGGGAGAGTGCCACTACATGCTCCGCACCTGCAGAACGGATCGGTATATCACTTCCGTCGCGGTGCATGATGGTAAGCCCGTATGTGTCGTTTATTCTTAAACCAGCGTAGTCCTGCTCCGTCGTCAGTCTCTTGAAGTAGTTGCTGGCATCAGCCTCAATTCGGCGGCGGAGCTGTTCCCTGAAAACGCCGACGCTCTCGTTGAACATGTCATAGAGCGTACTCGCAAGGTCGCGCCTCCGTCGCTCAAGGTCCATTTCGCTTCCCGCAAGCTTGTCCAAGCGTTTTTGCAGCTTCTCACGATATCCAGCATTCTCAACAAGCTTCGCATTGGTCTCAGCAACACCATTCTCGAGGGCTGCGGTTTGGCGAACATTTGACTCATACTCCCTTTGCAGACCTTTGATTTCGCCTTCAGCGTTACCGGTCAGTTTCTTCTTGATTTCCTCAATCTCACCGAGTTTTGCGTAAATATTGCGCCTTTGAGTTTCCAAATCAGTCCACAACAAGCGAAGCGCCTGCGGATTAGTGGTTTCGAGTTGAGCGTTGATTGCATCTATTTGTCGCCGTACATGTGCGAGTTCGCGGTTTCGATCACCATCAGTTCCCTCATTGACGTCAGGGAGCTGGGAACGGATTTTGGTCTGCGCCTCTTGGGACACAATTTGTAGGCAGGTCGGGCACTCCGGATCATGGCCCTTGGCGAGACTATGCAAAACCTGTGCCCTCATGACAGCACTTTGCAATTCGGCTTCGCGTTCCAACTTTCTGGCAAGCGCCATCTTAAGCTTGTCCACAATGACCGCCGCCCATGCTGGCGACATCGCTGCTGTTATTGCCTCTTGCTTCTTGGCAATGTCTGTTTGGAGTTCTGAAACATCTTCCTCGAGTCGGTCGCGTTTCTCCAGCAGCGTTGCCATCCTTTGCTTGCGCCTCATGTCGTCTTCGATAGCAACTTTTCTGGCGCGGAGGTCCTCCAAATCTTTCTCATGCCGAAAGAGGTCGCCCGTCAAGACGGTGCGTTCCTCGACAAGATTTTGCAGCTGATTGCCGTACTCACGTGTTTTTTGATCACCCTGCGCTGCCAATGCGACGCGTGTCTCAGCACGGTCAAGTGCCGCCTTTAAGCTGTCGCGTGATTTCGTCAGTGTCGGTAGACCAAGGATACGTTCGATAGCCTGACTAATCTTTGGACCCATGTCAGTATCGCTGTAGAGCAGATCTTCATACTCCTGCAAAAGCTCGCCATCGAAGAGAAAGAACCTAGCAATCTGTTCGGGAAGTATACGCTCGATTTCCAGCGCTGCCTGTTGCGGCGGTAGTATGTGTCCACCACGCTCGAGATAGTAGTCCGCAACATAGTCTTCGTGATCCGAAGGTGCGCTATCCCCGCTCTTTGGCTTACAGGTCCTTGTGAGCCTGTATTCTGCTCCAGCATGGCTGAGCGTCAAACGTACCTCAAAACTCTGTACGCCGTCCGCTCGCGCTTCCCAATTGATCATATCATGAAATGAAACAGACCGCCGACCCCGACCAATGATTTTACCAAATAGTGCAAAGCGAAACGCATTGAGAAGTGTGGTTTTGCCCCGCATGTTCTCGCCGTAGAAGACCGTAACTCCCACGTCCGCTGGAAGCTCGAATTTCTGCTCCCCCTTGAACGCGCCAAAGTCTTGCATGGTCAGTGATTTGATCCGAAGCATTAGTCAGTTCCTTTGATGCGTTCGACAATTGCCTCGTCGATCTGTCGATCAACCTGGTCAACTACAACACCGTCAGCGTGAAAACGGAGAACTTCGAGGACCAAGTCTCGATCAACATCGGGAAACTTCTCTGCCCGTATTCTCTCGATAGTATCCGCGACAGTAGCGTCGCGATTTTCACTTGCATCATCAGGCATTTGCTATCTCCAAATCGTTCTCGTCTTCTTCGTCGGATTCGAATCCATTCTCTGTCAATGAAGTCCAATCCAGACCTGCAGCCGCAGCAATCCGGTTTAGGTCGGCGACAGAACCCGGGTTAATGGCGTGTCGGCCAAACTCAATGGCGCGCGCCAATTCGCCTTTTAGGATCGACCCGCCACCGTGATCATCATCATCTACTTCAGGTGCGACGATCACATCGTGAATATGTGCAAGTGCTTTGCCTGTCGCCTTTCGCAAAACGCGACCCCGTCGTTGTATGAACTCCCGCGGATTCTTGGAAGACGCAAGAATAAGTGCATGACTGACTGATGGTATATCCACCCCTTCGTCAAGGCACCGGATTGACACTAAGACGCCTCCCCGTTTGCCAAAAATATCAAGTGTTCGAGCGCGATCTCCGATCATTGCGCTGTGGTATTCATAGGTGTCTTCGACCCCGGCCTCAGAAATGGTTTGCTTGACGCGCGAAAGCTGGTCTTGATCGTCGCAATAGACAATCCAACGTTCACCCGGTTTATATGATCCACTCACGATCTCGGCGGCCAATGGGATTTTTCCTTCAGCGCGCTTAACAATCCTCGCACGCTGAATCAGTAGTCGCTTAAGGCGTCCTTCGTTCGACGTATCGCCGTCATCGGCGGTCGCCAATGTCCTTGCAAACAGGCGTTTAATGTCCTCAGTTAATTTGTTCCATCCCGCGCGCTCAACGTCAGTTAGCGAAACTGTGTGAGCACTATAGGCATAAGGTGTCAGAGCTTTTGCTCTTATGGCATCAACAAGCGCAAACGGCGGCGGTACGACACCTTCAAAGTAGGTGTTGATTGCTGCCGTACCCTCCGTGTCTCCGGCACGCTCGGGCGTGGCACTTAGGCCTAGCCGAGGTCCAGTAGCGAGTGAAAGAAGCTGGCGCGCTGCTGGCGCTCCCAGCCTGTGTACTTCATCCGCCACCATAAAGAGGTGAGGCCCGGCACTAATGAGACCCCGAAATCGCTCACTTGATGCCGTCTGAATGGTCGCTAATATTGCACGCTTTCCGTCCCCTTTCCGGCTCCAGATGCGCAAGCTTGATCCTTGAGCCCAATGTCTATTTCCGCCCCCACAGACCATGAGCTGCAACCCAGCGTCTTCAAAGGTTGCACGCAATTCGTCGCTCCATTGCTTCAGCAGCAACTCGCTAGGAACCAATATGAGGGGGATTTCGGAACGGCTGAGACTATCTTTGATGGCGCAGAGAGCAGTGAACGTTTTGCCCGACCCGGTCGCGTGCTCAAGAATTCCCCGCCTTCCCCGCTTGTCCCATGCCTCCAGAGCACCAATCTGGTGGGGCCGCGGTGAACGGCCACCTGGCTGACCCGCTTCAGCTGACCACCTTGCCGCCTCCTCAAGCTCGATACATATTTCATCAACGAAGTCTGGCCATCGTGCCGCGTCCGCAGCAGAAATAATCGCTTCGCGAGCTACGTCTGGAAGGGGTCGGACAGTAACACCCGGCCACTCGTTCTTCCAAACTTCTTGAAAGTATGCAGCCTCATCGGCAACACGTTGCCTTTCGCCGTCGTCTCGCCAATCTGCAAAAACATCGACTGACTCAAGATTCCCATCTTGCGCTAACCCAGGCCAAGTTTCGTTCATTGACCCTTTGAAAGCGACACTGTCCCCAAACGTATCTGTCAGAATGCCCACTTTGTCATGGAAGAGCCGTTTGGGGCGCCCACCTGCTTCTTCGCCGACCCAAGCAACGCGGCAGTCTATGACCCTAGCCGCGACAAGAGAAGCTAAAACAACGGCAGGCTTTATCAGCCCTTCCGTTGACAAAAGCTCTTCAAAAGATCTGGCTATCTCTTGTCCTGCTTCAAGTTCAGCACGCCGTGAATAGCCATCACGTAGTGCAGAGTGATCTCTGTCTGAGAGTACGGGCGAGCAAATCAGCCGCATCTTGCCACCAGCTGCTACAAATTCTTTCAGACTTGGCCACGCCAATAGAAAGACAGTGCTCGAGAAAAACCCTACTGCCCTGTCATACTCTACCGATACACTCATGGCGGGCAGGTAAAACCCGGCCGCGATGTCGTCAGCGGGCTTGTGATATGCCCTCTTGAATTCGAAGTCTCTCAGTCTTTTGGCAACCTTCATTCTGCCATCCTGCGGCGCGTGATCTCGAAACGGCGCACAAGTGCATCGCTCAAACGTTGTGGGGGGCATGCAAGTAAGGTTTCGGTGACCGCTTCACCATCGGTTGGTCGGAGCCTGCGCTCCTGTTGGGCTACCCGCCCGGCAGATGCCTCAATTAGTGTCGCCGCCCTCACTTGAACATTTCTTGACCACGCGAAATCTGCGTAAAGACCTGCATCCCAGAGAACAAAGACATCTTCCTCGGCGGCGTAACCCGCGAGCAGCACAATTCGGCCGTCAGACTGGTCAAAATTTGCGCGTTCGCCGCGCTTTTGGCCAGGAATGATCAATTGAATTTTGTGCTCTCCAAGTGGTCTTCCACCTGGGGGTCTGGTTACGTTGAATAAATATACTCTGACGCGTGATGGCATTGGCGTGGATAGGTCGACGTCAAGCGGCTTGCGTTCAATCTCAGAGTGAGACTTCGCTTTATCTCCCAGTGCAATGAGAAAGCGTCGGTGCAGTTCAGGTTGAGATACTCTAGTAGTAAGCGGCGCAATAGGCGGATCAGCCTTTGACTCTTTACCTTGATCTCTTGCCGTTTCAGTTGGTTGAGGGTTCCTATTCTTCCGCTTGTCAGATCCTTGCTCAATCTCAATCACCAACTGCTTTGGGTCCCTACCAGCGGCAACGCCTGAAATCCATTGCTCAAAGTAATCGCGCTTCAATCGCCATTCAGAGCGCAATTTGAACCCCGGAAGCTCGCCGTCCTGAAGCATTGCTAGGACTGTCTGTTCGTCAAACTTGAGCCGCTTTGCTACGTCATGAACCGTCAGAATATCGTCCAAGCCTCAACCTCTCATAGGAGAATCATCAACTGCAGACAACGCAGCTTAGTAAGCTGAGGCTCAGCTTTCAAGGTCAGTGAGTCAACCTACGATTGGGAGTACGCTTGTCGGACCTGCTGAAAATCAGGAAATTCGGTGCGACCTTCGGACATCAGTCGGCGCATGATTTCGGCATGAACACCTTGGACACCCCTATCTGTGACGCCTGGTATTGCTCTGGCGTCTTCGACCAAAGCGCCCACATCCAGCATCTGGCGTTCTCTTGGTTCTTCGACAGCGCCTTCCTTTGGCTTCTGTAAATTCATTACAACGTCGAAATGAGCCACATTCTCGGCACCGCCGCGCCCCTTATACCCTTTATGGCTTTGCTGCTTACGGTCCAATGAGGCTGCCTCATGAAAAATAAATCCTGCAGATGCCGCAGCTTTGCTTAGTGACCGCCATACCTCGCTGTCGGTATTATGGAAAACGATAGTCGCCCATCCCCCTGGTTTGAGAACCCGAGCAATCTCCGCAAGCGAAGCTTCTATAAGAGCGGAGTAGTCGTCTAGAGTCTTGCCGCCATCAGCGGGCTGTAATGACCGGTTTACTACAGCTTCCAAGTTTGGATCTGTGACCCGCCCAAGCCACGACTCCCAAATCAAATTGCAGTCAGCGTAGAAAATGTTCGACCCAAAAGGAGGATCTGTGAAGACGTAATCTATGCTATTATCTGGAATCCTCGATAAATCGGTTGCACTCTCAGACATGACATGCGGGGGCTCGACATCCACCGGCTGAAACGCGCGATAGTAAGACTTCAGTTGCCTGAGTTTGTTGCGCATCAGCTGAAGAACATTCGCTTCAGCGGAAAGTTGCGGAACATATAGAGTCCCGGTTAGGGGCCGATGCCCACCACGCGCATTGAACCGACGCATCCTTGTTCCATGCCATGCGGTGTTGGTGAAGGCGAATGCAAGGCAAGCACGCAGTCGGTGATTGGTTTCATTTTGAATCGCTCGCCATAGGATCGAAAGGGCGAGACGGTTTCGGTCCGTATACATATCTCTAACATTCCGGATGCCTTGAAGATGCAAGGCGCAACGTCGATGCATCTCTCGATCAGCATCCAATACTACATCCGGAAAAGGCGCTCGGCAGTCTTCACCTGCAAATCTCGTCGCATCCGCATGGTCTTGTTTGGTTGCAGTACGCTCACCTTTTGAACCATCCTGTCGGCTGAAAGCAACAACAGCCGGCTCGTTACCGATAACTTTAAACTTCCGACGATCTGCATTGAACGTGCAGGAAGGGCACTTGGTTTCACGATTTATGCGACCTGACTTCTGATCAACTGTATCCCACAATAGAAAGTCCGCGTGACATTTGGGGCATTGGTGACGTGTACTCCAAAGTGTCCATCGAATTTCTGCGGGCTCCCCAAGATCATCTAGTGTGGCGTAATATCTGGCCATGTCTTCTTCGATCTCCGCAGCCATACGATCAAAGGCATCCTGCAGATCGCCCTCATCACATGCGCGCGTATGGTTCCAAGCCAGATGCACAGCCGCTGGAGAAAGGTCGTTAAGGATTGCACGTCTGCCGCACAATGCAGCGGAAACACCCGTCATTCCGGAGCCACAAAAAGGATCTAGAACGACAGCACCAGGTTTCGTGAAGTGTTTGATAAAGGGCGAAATCGCCTCTGGCGGCACCTTAGTATGATAGCTGTGCGCATTGTAAAATGCAGTGTTGCGGGCGCCAGATACCAAGCGATCTGCTGGTGGAATCTCGGGTGCATTCATTCCATCAGACAACGGGAGGGGCTGGGAAGAAAGATAACTTTCCACAAAGTCCTGCATCTTTGCCACGTCTTCATGCGGCTCTAGTTCTTTGCGACGCTTATCAATGCTAGCAATGGTGATGCCTGTAGCAGCGAGCCCTTCTCTCAATACATCTCGGAGGACAGCCGTATAGACATGATCAGGATCACTCACACCTTCAGACAATGCGCTTCGTATTGACGCGTCGATGAATGCTTGGGGAGCGGTTTCACGTCTACGAAGTGGCCTGGTCCGATGCGACAAAGTCAGCATCAGGTCCAGTCTGGTCACACGTTCTTGCTTTAACTGTCCCTTCACCCCTTTGATTGAGGGTTGACCTTTGTTGAGCACGTGAACGCTTTCAGTTTGGAAACCTGCATCAGATAGGGCATCTTGCACTTCACTCCATACGCGGTCGTTAGTGTTTGAGAACGCAAGAACACTCCTGCCACCACGCCGCATGACACGCGCAGCCTCCGCAAACGCCTGCGTCATCAGGTCGCCATAGAGTCCTAGATCTTTCCCCCCCGCCTCAGGTCGGCGGCGCTGATTCACCACAATTTCGTTGGTTTGGTCAGTTTGCCCACCAATCCAGGCGTCCCATAATAGTGAACTATCTGCATAAAAGATGTTTGATCCAAACGGTGGATCCATGAAGACCAGATCAACTGCATGATCTGGAATGCAGGACAGATCCGTCGCCGAGCTCTGAAAGACTTGCGCTTCAGCCTTGATCCCAACACGCGATTTATAGAAACGCAGCACGTCTGCTGCCTTTCGTTTGAAAAGGCTAAGCACGTTCCATTCATAACGAAGCGACGAAACGTACATGGTTCCCGTCATGACATTGGTCGGGCGTTTCGCGTTCCACTGGTACCGTTTGGATGCACGATTCACGCAAGCCGTAAACGCGAACAGCAGTGCCTCGCGAACCCGGCTCTCCGAGACCTTTACGATAGCATGTCGAAGGGCCGCTAACGCATGAAGATTGCGCTTTGTGTAAAAACCTGCGGCATCTTTAATGCCCATCGCTGAATGAGCGGATCGCCACATCTCACGATCTGCTGCGAATGAATTGGATGGGGTCCAGTAGGGGACGGTCGTTCCTTCAACCTCCTCTATGAGTGCCAACTCGGCGGTTGTCGGTGTGTGCGCACTTATTCTCCGACCAGACCGGGAAACATGGGTACGGACGGGCACCTCACCGATCCAGGTGAGGGCCTTCTTTTTGAGTTTTGCAGCACACTTCGGGCAAGTGAGCGCTTTGCTCGAACCTTCTTGAGATGCGCCCCAATAGCTGACCGGCGAAGCACAAGATCTGCATGCGAATACATCACTCCAAACAGTATACTCAATTCGTTCACCCTGACTGTCGATGGGTACGTACAACCAGTCCATTGTAGCCTGGACCTCCCGCTCAACGCGCGAAAGCGCATCAATGAAGTCCTTAGGATCACATGGCGATGTATAGTTGCGGGCGATATGCACAGCTGCCGGAGACAGATCCGAAAGAAAAGCGTCACGCCCGGCATCAATCGCGGCAACACCGGTCATACCTGATCCGCAAAACGGGTCGCTGACAACGTCACCCGGCTTTGTGTAGGTCTCAACAAACGGGGTAATCGCTGAAGGTGGAACTTTCGTATGATAGCTGTGCGCGCGATAAGTCGTGCTGGACTTGCTCACGTGAATCAAAGGGGCGACTGTTGGCAGTGAGGTGTTCTTTCGCCTGCGACTAGGTTTTGACTTAGGCTTGCTGGCTGGCTCGGTAGGATACACGATAGCGTCGTGCTCTGACCATCGCCGAACAGCGGCCGCAACAGCTGTTGCATCATCATCGATAGCGAGCTGCACATCTTTCGGTAGCCTTCCGGCCTGCAGCAGAAGTAGCTCTGCAGGCAATCCAAGCACCTCACTTAGTTGGCTTACGTGTTCCTCACTCGGGATTCTTTTCCCACTCTCGACAAAACTGAGAAAGCTCTTATCTACCCCAATCTGCGCTGCCAATGCTGCCTGAGAAATCCCCATGGCCTCACGCCGTTTCCGAATGTGTAAAGATCGGAGAG
>JBCBGJ010000080.1:0-8913 GCA_038526925.1 Pseudomonadota bacterium | reverse complement strand
GCCGTTAAGAACCCGCCCAAACAGCCCACGCGCCAAAACGCTTCAAAGGTTTCAGCGTCCAATTGTTCAAATGGGATAATTGCATTGTTGCCTGCGTTATAGAGCACGGCGGCGAGCTCGCCTTTTCCCGCTGCATGCTCGAAAAGTGCGTCTTGATCCTCAGCTGCCGTTACATCCACAACGAAGGGTTCTGCCGAGCCCCCAGCGCTTTTGACTTCCTCAGCGAGCGCGTTGACTTTCGCATCCGTCCGACCCGCTACGATGACGTGGTGCCCTTCAGCGGCGAATTTTCGAGACAAGGCACCCCCAACGCCTTGAGAGGCTCCAGCACCAATGACGATAACAGTTCCAGACATAGTCGATCCTAAGCCGCCGGTTCGCTATGATGCTGCGCCAGCCATTCGGCTTCCTCGCCCGGTTCTGGCATAACCGCGCCGCCTTCAAAGACCCACTTTGCAGGCGTGTCTGCCGTCAGCATCATAATGTCCGCCATCGGGATACCCGCATGGGTATGAATAGAGGCGGTTATTTGCTCGATGATTTGTGCTTTCTGAGCGTCCGTACGACCGGCCCGAATGCTGCCAAACATGAAGGCTTTCTTCCCATCAAGGGGTTGGTGCGGCGCATCCTCAAAAAAGAAGGCGTGCACAAAGGCTGGCGGCGCGCCGGTCACGTCACAATGGATGCGCGTGATGTCGGCAGCGATTTTTGGCTTTGCATCTTCAGAGATGGCACCAGGCGCGGCATTGCAAGAATAAAGCGGCATTCGATCCTCCTTTAGGGCGTTGCTGGGTCAGAGATCACGCCGACGATTTCGTTGAGCGTCTGACCGGTTTCAGCCATCCAGTTATGGCAGAGTTTGCTCAGTAGATCGGCGCGTTTCTCTTGCCCGATGGCCGTGGGCGCCTGCAGCAATACAAGCGATGATGTGGAGGGCTTCGACGCCGTAAACCCTCCAGTCTTAGGGACCTCGATCCAGTTAACATCGAGACCAACGCCAAAACTCTCGTAAGCGAAGCCCTCAAGCTTACTGCGCAATGCGCTTTCAGTTGCGGAAGAGATCTGACCCTCCTGTACCAAGCATGTGCATGGAATCATAAGTTTATCTTTCCTTCTAAGTGTTCGGCCGGCGGTGTCGGCGTGCCTGCGGGTTTGACCCCAACGTCAGCGAGCGCCATCGCTTCCCCATCTGCCCGGCGCGGCCAAATTGCGCTTAAATCTTCGCCTGTCTGGCGATCATAATACTCAAAGCTTGGACCGCTCGGATGTGCTGCCCATTTATCTCCCCATTGCGCGAGTGCCAGAATGATTGGCGTGAGCTCTCGGCCCTGTTGGGTAAGTTGGTATTCCTCGTAAGCCGACCCATCGCTCGCCGCGACTTTGTCGAGGATACCGCCCTCTACCAATTGATTGAGCCGAACGGTCAACGTGTTCTTGGCGATCCCGAGCGACTTTTGAAAGTGTTTGAAGCGGCGCGCGCCCAGCATCGCATCGCGGATGATAAGCAAGGACCACCAGGACCCAACCAAGTCCAGCGTACGCGCAATCGAGCACTGCATGTCTGAAAAGGATTTCGCTTTCACGGCCTGCGGCTTTCGTTGGTCAGTTGGACACCTGAGGTCACAAATCTATCAAAACTGGTCTTATTATGCAACTAAATTTAGGGCCACTTCGCACAATTATTCTGAAAACAGCAATTCAGTTTTGAATGTCGTATTGCGCCGCGCCTCTAGATTCTGGCACCAGAGGTGTCATCTCTTATGCTATGTTCAATCCAAGACGCATCGACAGGAGGTCATGATGATAAAGTGGATTTTGGGGATCGTTCTCGTACTGCTCATTCTGGGCGTGATTTTAGTCATCGCCATGCAAGCCTCGACGAGCTGGAAAACAGCGGAGTCGATCCGCACGCCGGATGAGCGGTTCGCCAATCTGCCCGATTATCCCTTCCAGCCAAATTATGCGGAGATTGAAGGCTACCGCATTCACTATGTCGATGAAGGTCCGCGGGATGGGCAGACCATTCTATTGATGCATGGCCAGCCCTCTTGGAGTTACCTCTACCGGCATATGATTCCGCCATTGGTCGAGGCTGGGTATCGCGTCATCGCGCCTGATCTCGTTGGGTTCGGCAAGTCTGACAAACCGCTCAAGCAATCCGATCATAGCTATCAGATGCATGTCGATCTGATGACCGCGTTCGCACGTGAAATCGGCCTCGAAGACGCAACTCTGTTCGCTCAGGATTGGGGTGGTCTGATTGGCCTGCGCATGGTGGCAGAAGATCCAGATCGCTATGCCCGGATCATGATTTCGAACACGGGTCTGCCCGCAGCGAGCGGTGTTCGCGGTTGGATTGGCTACCCGATGGTCCGCTTCTTGGCATGGCGCGCCGGCAAACCTGACAGTGTGGTGGGTGAAGACGGCAAATTTAGCTTCCCGCGTTGGATTGCATTCGCCCGTCACTCTGAAAACTTCACGCTGGAAACCGTCTTTCAAGGCGGGACGTCACGGACTTTGTCAGATGCTGAACTGGCGGGCTATGCGGCGCCATTCCCAGACGAAAGCTACCGCGCTGCGACCCGCATTTTCCCAATGATGGTGCCATCTCAATTGCGGCAGAACCAAAAAGTGATGGATGAAGTTTTCGCCAAATGGGACAAACCGTTCCTAACCGCCTTCAGCGATAGTGACCCGGTCACCGCGGGCGGGGACACAGTCTGGCAGAATACTGTCCCTGGCGCTGTCAGCCAACCGCATACAGTTATCAAAGGCGGCGCGCATTTTATTCAGGAAGATAATCCAGAGGAGCTGGTTGAGCACCTGCTCGGCTTTATTGCGGCAAACTAATTGAGGTTGTCCTCGTCACGAGGCTTGGCCGGAACAAAGGCCGGAGGGAGGGGTTCTGCTGGAACCCCTTCTTCTTTAAGGGCTTCGCGTTCATCCGCCGTGGTCTCGCCCCAGATCGGTTTGTGCTCGGTTTCGCCATAGTGCATAGCGCGGGCTTCGGTCGCGAAACCGTCTCCGACATAGTCAAAATTCTCCGACACATGTTGGCGCGCTTTTGCGGCGAGTTTGCCGAAGACTTTTTGGGGATCTGGCGGGCTCGACTTTTTCGTGCCTGACACGGCCGGCGCCATAATCGCCTTGCTCACATTGGTGCCGTGACAATGAATGCATTCAATCAGTCCGCGCTCAGCTTGTGTGTCATAGGCATCGGAGGAGCCGAACCAGGCCTCGAACTCCGAATCACAATCAGAACAGATGAGCGCGTACTTAATCATTAGGCCGAGAGTAGAGGATCAAGCTTACCAGCGCGTTCAAGCGCCATCATTTCATCGCAGCCGCCAATATGAATATCGCCAACAAAGATTTGCGGGAAAGTCCGCGCGCCGCCAGACTTTTGAATCATCTCGGCTTTTTTCTTTGCGTCCATGCCCGCATCAATATGGGTCATGTCGACACCTTTTTGTTTGAGTAAGCTCAAAGCGCGGGTGCAATAGGGGCAAAAAGCACGGGTGTAGATGGTGACATGGGCCATAGGTTAGGGCGTCCTTTGCGGTCGGTTCGCCCCTTATATGGTAAGATCCGCCTCTCTTACAACGCGGGCCAGCACCAACACATTGACGCGGGCGGCGCCTGCTTTTTTGAGGGCTTTGGTGCAGGCCGTCAGGGTCGATCCGGTGGTCAAAACGTCATCGACTAAGGTCACCGTGCTGCCTTTGATGCGACCGAGACGGGACTTTCGAACCTCAAAGGCGCCAGCGACATTGCGCTGGCGTTGCTTTGCGGTCAGCCCGCCTTGTGTCTGTGTATTGCGTTTTCGAGAGAGCGCGTCGACCAGGGCCAGTGTCCCCGTTTTGCGCGCGACCCCCTGCGCCAGCCAAGCAGCTTGATTGAACCCGCGTGATGCAAGGCGTTGATAGTGAAGCGGGACGGGCACCAGCCAATCTGTGTCCGGCAGAATGTCTCGGCCTGCCATTGCCATCCAATTGCACATTGTACTGAGGCCATCGCGCCGGCCAGCATGTTTCAGTTCTAAGATCGCTTGGCGTGAGACATCGTCATATGCGATCGCGGCGCGGGCCTGATCCCATTTCGGAGCCTTTGCGGCGCACGCCCCGCAGAGGCTTTCGGGACCATAGTCCACTTCAAGTGGAACGCCGCATGCTCGGCACCCGGCGCCATTTAAAAAGGTTATCCGGGAAAAGTCTTCCGCCGTCAGAACCCCGTCGCCATGATGACGCTCACCGGTCAGAATGGAGCGTTGCGGCCAGACAAAATTCGCAAGCGACCTCAGGCCCGCCCTTGCGGATCGCGTGGTCCAGTGCATATCGGAACTCATGTCGCCGTCTCCACCCCCAGTGCTGTTTGATCGCGCGCGTTGGATCCGTAACCGGGATCGCGCGTCTTCTAATTTCGAGCAGTATGCCTTCCTTAAGGTCAGGGAGTCGACTCAATTATTAGACAGACTCCGTGATAGTCCGCGTGAGTTTGAGCACGCGCTCGACCTGTTTGCCCATACAGGACAGGCGATCCGGACGCTTCAAGAGAGCGGATCCGTGCATAAAATTTCTGCGCTTGAGCCCTCGCAGGCGATGGCGGCTCTAATCACAGAGACCGGCATCGACCGCCCGGCTATGGCGACAGAGAAGCTGCCCTTTGAGCCGCAGACCTTCGATCTAGCGGTCAGTGTCCTGGCTTTGCATTGGGCGAATGATTTACCGGGTCTGTTGAGCCAGGTCCGCACGGTATTAAAGCCCGACGGCTTGTTCCTCGCCTGCCTGTTCGGCGGCGGTACGCTCAGCGAACTACGCAGCGCCTTAATTGAAGCCGAAAGCGAGCTCACGGGCGGGGTCAGTCCGCGCCTATCGCCTTTGCCGAGCCTTCAAGATATGGCGGGCCTGCTGCAGCGTGCTGGGTTTGCGCTGCCGGTGGCCGATGTCGAGCGGGTGACTGTGCGATACGATCATCCGATGAAGCTGCTCCAGGACCTCAAAGGGATGGGGGAGCAAGCCGCGTTTGCCCCGCGAGATGGGCAAGAGCGACGGCCGCTTTCACGCAGAATTTTGGCGCGGATGTCAGAGATTTATTTCGAACGGTTTCGCGACGATGATGGAAAGGTCCGTGCCAGTTTCGAGATTATCTGGCTCTCCGGATGGGCGCCCGCCGCTGGCCAACCAAAGCCCCTGAAACCGGGCAGCGGAAAGTTCAGCTTGGCGGACGCCGTTAAGAAAGCCGGAAAGTCTTAGCCAGGGCTGGCGGCGGAGCCTGCAAGTAGGCCGCCATCAAGCGTCAGCGTTTCGCCCGTCATATAGGCCGCATCATCGCTCGCCAGCATCACCGCGAGCGATGCCACTTCAGCCGGCTCTCCAAACCGTTTGAGCGGTGTATCTGCGACCAAAGCCGCCATCTTCTCCTCACGGTCCGGTCCGTCACCGAGCATCGGTTCCCAGATTGGGGTCAGGATCGCCGCGGGGGCAATCGCGTTGCACCGTATGCTCCACCCTTGCTGCGCGCAGTACAAAGCGACCGTGCGCGTATGGTTGATGATCGCGGCTTTCGAGCTGGCATAGGCCGCCGCGCCGGGGATACCAACTAAGCCGGAGCGCGACGAGATGTTGATAATACTTCCGGTTCCGCTCGCTTTCATCGCTTTGATCGCCGCCTGGCAGCCCAATAAGGTGCCATCGAGATTGACGGCATGCACGGCGCGCCAAGCCTCCAGCGAAACGTTCTCTGGGTCTTGGATTAGCTCGCCAGACTCAAATCCGGTAATGCCGGCATTGTTGACGAGAATATTGAGGCTTGGATGGGCAGTGAGAACGCTTTCCCAATCGGTTTCGGAGGACACATTGAGGCGTCGATAGGTTGCGCCGATCTGATCGGCATAGGCCTGTCCGGAACTATCATCGATATCGGTAAGGATCACCTGAGCGTCTTCTTCAATAAAGGCTTTTGTAATCGCGGCGCCGATGCCTTGCGCAGCACCTGTAATAAGGGCGGTTTTATTCTGTAAACGGGGCATGAGAGGTCTTTCAGTCAAGAGAATGCGGCGCGGATGGTCCGCGCGATAAGGCTGTTTGAAACTGTCCGGAATTCCGGTGCCCTTAAATCATGTCTCTTCGAAAGCTCCTTTTCGGTGTGCCTCACATACCTCGAACTCGTATTGCGTCAATTTCTTTTTCGATCATACTGCTAAGCTCAGGTATCAATGAGGGTGGACTAAATGACAGAGAAACAGAGAATTACGGGATTTGGGGGCTTCTTTTTCCGGTCCAAAGATCCCGCGGCCTTGGCGTCATGGTATGATGAGAATTTCGGGATTGACCCGGTCCCAAGCGATTATGAAACCCAGCCCTGGCATCAAAATGAAGGTCCTACCGTGTTCGCGCCGTTTCCGCAGGATATGCCGATGTTCGGCGAGGATGCTGCGAAGACGTTCATTCTGAATTTCCGCGTCGACGATCTCGAAAAAATGGTCGCGCAGCTGCGCGCGAACGGGAGCGAGGTCACGATGGATGAAAACAATCCATATCCAAACGGCCTGTTCGCCAATCTCGCAGATCCGGAAGGTAACCCGATCCAACTTTGGGAACCGCAGCACAATCCGGCTTAGGGCGCTTCGACTGCTTTCGGTCTGTGGACCAGCGTCACTAGGACCCAAGACACGATCATGAGCAGATACCAGCTGCCCAGTTTCTGCACGGATACCATATGCCAACCGGCCTCTTGGTTTGGGTAGAGCCAGATCTGGGTCAAGGTCGCAATATTCTCGGCGATCCAGATGAAAAAGCTGACCAGTAAGAAGCCGAGCAAAAGCGGCATCTGATGGCGCCACCGCCAAACCCGGTAATAGACCTGACAGCGCAAAAAGATGATCGCGGTCAGGGCGAACAGCACATATCTGACATCGAAGACAAAATGGTGGCTGAAGAAGTTCACATAAATGCCGAGTGCCAGAACCAAGGTGGCCCAAAGCGGCGGATAATGTTTCCAACGAAACTCAAATACACGCGCCACCCGCGCAAAGTATGAGCCCACCGCAGCATACATAAAGCCCGAAAACAGAGGTACACCGCCAATCCGCAGCACATTGTCTTCTGGATACAGCCAAGACCCCGCATCGGTTTTGAAGATCTCCATCACAGTGCCGACCACATGAAAAATCAGAATGACCAATGCTTCGCTTGGACGCTCAAGCTTGGTGATGAGAAACAGGCCCTGAATTGCGACCGCGTAAAGAACCAGAAAGTCATAGCGCGCAATTGGCGCGCTCTCTGGATAGGCAAGGCTCGTCGCGATCATACCGAGCAATAGCAGACCGCCAAACAGACACGCCCAAGCCTGCTTGATCCCGAATACAAGGAATTCGACCAAGCATTTGGTCATCACGTCCGGAAGAAAGCGGTCTAACCAAGACTCGAGAAGTGGAAGAAGCCGCGCAAGGGTTTCGTCGACGCGGGAGTCTAAAGGCGTTGTCATGAGATCGGTTTAATCGAACAAGTTAGGCGAGGATTAGGCTGTATTTTGTCGGGTCTAATCCTTAAGAACCAAAGTAACCCATCGGCCGAATTCATGGATTGGTTCGAAACGCAAAGGGTTGAGGTGGTTATGGATCGCACAGATGATTTGGAAGTCGCAACCCGGCTCACTCAAGCAGGACCAGCTGAATGGCGCGGACGGTTTCGCGAGGAGTGGGGGCTTTGGGGACCTGCTGGCGGCCATGTTACGGCGCTAGCCCTACGGGCCGCGGGCGAAGCGACAGACCAAGCCCGCCCTGTGAGCATGACCTGCCACTTCGTTCGTGTTGGAAAGTTTGATGATGTCAACATTCATGTCGAAAGCCTCAAAAAGGGGCGGCGCAATGAACTCCTGAGAGTTGATCTGAAGCAAGACGATAAACTGATTTTTACGGCGCAGTTCTGGGCGATGCCGGATGAGTTGCCTGGCATAGCGCATGATGCGACGGAGCTTTCTTCGCTCCCGGATCCGAGCACGTTGCCAACTTGGCAAGAGTTGTTTCCGAACGACCCTCAACCAGACTTTTTCACGCGGATTGATCAGCGACCGATTAAACGGATGTCCAATCCAGGAGAGCCTGCACGAGATCCGGAACTAACCGGCTTCTATCGTTTCAAGGAAACAGCCAGCGTGGCAAATCCATTCGTTGATGCGGCACGGGCCATTGTGTTGCTCGACACATTTGGATGGCTGGCGCAATATCCCGCGCATCCAGACGATGATCCTTCACCATGGATCGCCCCGAACATCGACTATTACTATCGCTTCTTTCGACCGACATCGCATGCCGATTGGTTGCATATGACCGTTAGCGCGGACCTCGCCGAAGGTGGTTTAATGGGCACCAATGGCGCCATTCATGATGCTTCGGGAAAGCTGCTCCTAACCGGTCAGTCACAGCTCATGTGTCTGCCGCGTCCAGGCGCCTAGTGCCCCAAGCGAGACCGAAACGCGTCATACCCAAAATCGCTCACGCTCTCGATCGAACCGTCTTCATGGCGCAGGGCGAGATTGGCGAGGGGATTGCCGTTAAAGGTGTTCGTCTTCACGAATGTGTAGTGCATTTGATCAGTAAAGATTACTCGGTCGCCCGGCTTCAAAGGCGCATCAAAGGAATAGTCTCCGATCACGTCGCCGGTCATACAGGTTCGCCCGGCGAGCCGATAGGTATGCGCCGTCTCGCCCGGTTCGGCAGCGCCGATAATGCCCGGACGATAAGGCGCCTCCAATACATCCGGCATATGCGTCGACGCGCTCGCATCAAGCAGGGCGATATCTCCGTCATTCCAGTGCAGATCAATCACGCTGGCATGCAGCTCGCCCGTATCGCGACGAGCCTTGCCTATCCAGAGAGCGCGCCAATTGCGCGCTATGACTTTCTGGTTCTTT
>JBCBGJ010000079.1:0-9057 GCA_038526925.1 Pseudomonadota bacterium | reverse complement strand
CGAGCATCCCCAGCCCGAGCTCAAGATCGCACCCAGAACCCGTCCATCTTTCAGGATTTTGCGAAACACGGTACACTCCTCCAATAAAAACGGGAGGGTGTACTAAATGCACATAACGATTCTAATCTGTTCCGCCGCGTTGGCTATACTCACGCTTATACTTGCGTTCTGGACGAGCGTTCAGCGCGGATCGAGCAATACGATCGCCTATGGAGCCCCTTTAGATCCCACGTCCGCAATGGCAAAGGCGCAACGCGCGCATGGCAACTCCGCAGAGTATGCCGGCCTTCTTATTGCACTGTTCTTAGTCACTGGATTTGCTTATGCAGGCCGAGACCTAGGCGGCTTAGTCACCTGGACCGTCATCGCCGTAACCGTCTCGCGCTTCATCCATGCACTCGGCTTCTTGATTTGTAGCACGCTTGAAAAGCCACACGTGCTCAAAGCAATCGGCGCGCTGATCACCTATCTTGGTGGATTACTCTTGGCGGGCCTGACGATTTCACAGGCGCTCTGATCTACTTACCTTCAAAGCTCGGCGTACGCTTTTCGAGGATCGCATTGACCCCTTCGATGTGATCCTCGGTATGATGCATCATAGACTGCGCCGCAGCTGACATTTCCATAATCGTGTCATAACTGGCGGTTGTTCCGTGTCGAAGCAGTGTTTTAGCGACACGAAGGCTTTGCGGCGGCTGAACTGCCATACGACTGGCAAGTGCCATCGCTTCGTCCATTAGTGTATCAGGCGAGACAGCGCGCGAGATCAGCCCCCAGTCGGTCGCGGTTGCAGCATCAATCACATCACCGGTGAACAAGAGCTCAGCCGCGCGGCTCGCACCGATAATGCGCGGCAGCAGCCAAGCGCCACCATCACCCGGAATAAGACCAAGCTTGAGGAAGGTGACGCCAAATTTCGCTTTGTCGGAAGCAATCCGGACATCCGCCATACAGGCAACATCGCAACCGAGGCCAATAGCGGCTCCGTTTACCGCCGCAATTAGGGGTGTTTCCAAATTGTAGAGCGATTTTACGATCCGGTGGATATTGCGCCGATAGCCCTCGCGAACGCTATAAGGGGAACCTGCAAATGCGCCGGTGCGATCACGCATCGCTTTGACATCACCGCCCGCAGAAAAAGCGCGCCCCTCTCCGGTAAGGATTGCGACACGGATCGCCGGATCAGCTTCAATCTCAGCGCAGGCCTCAGTCACCGCAGCGCCGTCGCCTTCTTGGCCCAATGCATTCATCATCTCGGGCCGCGTCAGCGTTAGCGTTGCAATCGGTCCGTTTTTCTCGAGTTTGATGACAGACATTCTAGGCTCCTTCAAAACTTTGGTCTGCTTTTACAGACGCGGGAGACGGTGTCACCACTTGCTTCGCGGCAAGTCCTGTGCGGTTTGGTCTGATGAACACGATCGCTCACATGTTGATTGCCTCCGCCGCGCTCTCTCGCCAGGACGCGCCAACGAGAAATTGGGCCGTGCTCAGCGGGGCGTTGATCCCCGACGCATCAATGTTTGTCTTCTTCGCCTGGAGCCGCCTGCAAGGTTGGAGCGGCGACGAAACCTGGAATGTTCAGTATTGGACCGAGCCCTGGCAGACGATTGGAGCGGTTTCGAATTCGCTTGTTCTATTCGGCGCGCTACTCGTTGTGGCATTATGGCGGCATTGGAAGCTCTGGGTTGCGCTAGCTTTAGCGGCGCTGCTCCATATCGCGCTCGATTTTCCGCTGCGTGCCGACGACGCGCACCAGCATTTTTGGCCAATCACGGATTGGCGTTTCTTCTCACCGATCTCTTATTGGGATCCAGCACAAAATGGATTGGTCGGGGGCGCGATCGAAACGGTATGTGCGCTGCTCGCGACGGCAGTATTATGGCGGCGCTTCACGCGTCTTCGCTGGCGGGTACTGTTCGCAGCGCTCGCAGTGTTGCAATTGATCGCGTTCGGCGCGCAAGCCGTTTGGACGCGATCAAACTAAGGCTGCGCAGACTCGATTTTTGTGTAGATCCCCGTGAACCAAGTGGACCATTTTTCTTCTTCGGGATCATATTGCTCGAAGTGTTGAGTGACCGTGCCATCCTCATTCAGCGACCACTCGCCCGTAAAAGCTGCTTCGAATGCAGACGTCATGTACGTAATAGTGCCCGCAAGCTTCATAGAACCTGACGCGGTGAGCCCACCTTCATAATCAATGATGAACCCCGGACTGACCCATACTTGCCGCCACTTTTCGGAAGCGGGGTTGTAATAATTATAGCTCTGGCCACTGCCACCCGTTGCCGATGTCCAGGTCTCGAGAATAAGACAGCCGCCCTCCTCGCTTGTGATATCGTTTACGCCAGCAATCGCCCCATCCGGAGTCGTGACCTCCCAAGTGCCAAGCCAAAAGTCGAATTGTTTGTAAGCCTCCTGGCTACATGGCGGAGCTGGCGTCGCGCTACCCGTGTCCTGCGCCGAGGAATACGGTCCGAGCGCGAGCCCGAAACAGGCCGCCAAAGCAAGTCGAAGCATTTAATCCTCCAAACAAAAATCCCTGCCGCACAGAAACGCGCGGCAGGGATTAAATGTCAAATCGGGAAGAAGCTTATTCAGCTGCAACCTTCAAATCGGTTGCACTCAGCTCAGTGTAGCGACGCATGTGGTGATCGACATTGCCGAACTCGCTGTCGATCATGGTTAGGCGCTTGAAATAGTGCCCGACGGCCAGCTCTTCGGTCATGCCCATACCACCGTGGATTTGGATCGACTCTTGGCCAACAAAACGGCCAGACTGCCCGATACGAACCTTCGCAGCAGACGCGGCTTTCTTACGCTCGACGGCATCTTCACCGAGCTTGAGCGTCGCCATGTACGTCATAGAGATGGACTGCTCATGCTCCATGAACATGTCGACCATGCGGTGCTGGAGAACCTGGAACTTTCCGATCGGCGTGCCGAACTGTTTCCGCTGACGCGAATACTCGACCGTCATCTGATGCGCGACGCCCATGGCGCCTACCGCCTCAGCGCAGGTTGCAGCTGTCGCTTCATCAACGACTTGTTCGATCAATGGCAGCCCTTCGCCTTCCACGCCGATCAGAGCGTCAGCACCAACTGATACGTTCTCAAAGTAAACCTCTGAAGCGCGTCGACCGTCGACAGTTGGATAATCGCGAGTCGTCACGCCGTCCGCGCCTTTATCTACGATAAAAACAGACACGCCGCCTGCATCGCGGCGATCACCGCCTGTACGCGCCGTGACGACAAGCTTGTCTGCCCAAGGCGCGCCAATGACGACTGATTTATGACCGTTCAGAACGTAGCCCGCGCCGTCCTTCTTGGCAGTGGTTTCGAGGTCAGCGAGATTATAACGACCGCGAGGCTCAGCATAAGCGAAAGCAAACGTAGATGCGCCACCCATAATCGCTTGCAGGTGCTCTTCCTTCTGAGCGGCTGTTCCAGCGTGCTTCAAGAAACCACCAGCGCAGACAACGCTTGGGACGAATGGCTCGACAACGAGCCCCTTCCCGAACTCTTCCATCACGACCATGGAGTCGATCGGACCGCCACCAAGGCCGCCATCTTCTTCGCTAAACGGCGCCATCAGGAGACCAAGCTCTGCGAACTGCGCCCACATTTCAGGGCGCCAACCGCTTTCGCTTTTGACCACACCCATGCGCGTGTCGAAGTCATACTGTTCGCGGATCAGCCTTGCGAGGCTGTCTCGGATCATTGTCTGCTCTTCGGTGAAATTAAAGTCCACGGTGTGGTCCTCCGGTCAAATTTTAGTTTTCTGTGTCAGTCAGCAAAGCGGCGCATGTACCAATTGCCCCCTCGCTTAAATCGAAGTTTTTGTCTGGTCTAGGCTTTGTCACCAAAAGCAAGGTGTCTCGTGAGTTTTCCGCCCACTCAATCAATGCCGTAAGGTGCGTGTCATTCAAGACAACGATTGTCTCGTCTTCAGTCTCTTCATTGTTCTGATAGTCGATTGTAACCGAATGAGCCGAGCGATACTTGCCCATCACAAACAGCTCCGTCGCGTTGCCAACCTGAACTGAAGCCGGATTGTCACTGGTCGCAAAGATAGCGGCAGTTTTCCCAGCTTCTAGCGGCCAAAGCGCCGAAATCGCCTCACGTTCTTCGGTGGTGGGCATTTCGGCATCGCATAAACGATAGTCTATGCCAGAAAAGAGTGCGTAATAGTTCTCGGGCCCGCCGCCGAGCTCCTGGGCATCATTCAGAAAGACTTTGAAGTCTTCGCCCTCGGCAATGACCTTTTCAGAATATCGATCATTCGAGCCATCGTAATGACATACCCAATACAAAGCGCTACCTGGACCAAGGGGCAAAGCCGCATCTGCTTCCGCCATTGCTGACGGAAACGAGAGAAATGCGACTGCCGTGGCCAGGAGCGCTGAGCGCATAGTCTTACAGCCCTAAGATCATCTTTGTGACGATGTTGCGCTGAATTTCATTCGAACCGCCATAGATCGATGTCTTACGGAAGTTGAAATAGTTCGGTCCTGCGTGGTGGGCGTAGTCTGGGCCAATTGGGAATTCATTGGAGCCATCCTCAGGGAACCCGCGGAAGTAAGGCGCGCCGTAAGAACCAACAGCCTCAAGCGTGAGTTCGGTCAGGCGCTGCTGGATCTCTGTCCCTTTGACTTTCAGGATGGAGCTTTCTGGTCCTGGACCTTTGCCCTCAGATTCGCGCGCGAGCGTGCGAAGCTCAGTAAATTCCAGGGCTGTGAGATCGATCTCAAGCTGACTAATTTTGCGCGCGAAAGAGTCATCTTTGATGAGTGGCTCACCTTCAAGCAACTCGGTCGACGCGATGTCGCGAAGACGCTCGATGCCACGCTTTGAGCGTGCGACGCCAGCAATCCCAGAGCGCTCGTGCGCGAGCAGGAACTTCGCATAGGTCCAGCCTTGGTTTTCTTCACCGACGCGGTTTTCGACCGGGACGCGAACATCTGTCAGCCAAACCTCGTTGACCTCATGACCGCCATCAATCGTAATGATCGGGCGCACTTCGATACCAGGTGTGTTCATGTCGACCAGGATGAATGAGATGCCTTCTTGTGGCTTCGCTGCATTCGGGTCGGTGCGGCAGAGGAAGAAGCCCCAGTCTGCGTGCTGCGCGAGTGTCGTCCAAGTTTTCTGGCCGTTGATGACATAGTGATCGCCATCGCGAACGGCAGTTGTTTTCAAGCTCGCGAGATCAGATCCTGCGCCCGGCTCGGAATATCCCTGACACCACCACTCTTCACCGGAGAGAATTTTCGGCAGGTAGCGAGCCTTCTGTTCTTCGTTACCGAATGTGTAGATCACAGGAGCGACCATAGCGACACCAAAGGGAAGCGGCATCATGGCGTCGACGCGTGCATTTTCCTCAGACCAAATATAGCGCTGGGTCGATGTCCAACCCGTGCCGCCATACTTTTCCGGCCATGCTGGCGCTGCCCAGCCCTTTTTGCCAAGAACCTTGTGCCAAGCCAGGAATTGATCCCGCGAGAGGTCTTCGCGAGAGCCCATATCTTTTAGCTCTTCCGGGTAATTCTCTTCAATAAAGGCGCGGACTTCGGCGCGAAAAGCAACTTCTTCAGGCGAAAACTCTAGATTCATAGCAGATCTTCCCAACAATTGAGACTGTTTGACTTTGTCTTATTTTGCCGTGGCATAGCCGAGATTGCAAGTTAACGCGAACGTAAACGTCACTTTGTCTCATATGCCGTCGCGGCAGCCTTATTTGGCAGCGGGCTCAGCAAGAAACGGGGCGCAGGCGGTTCTTAAAAGACCGATCGCTGCGACAGATCCCATGCCGCCGCCGGTGTTGAACTCGAAGTCTGCAAGCGGTGTCATTCCGAGCCGTTCGAGCGCCGCCTGGTGAGCTGGCCGCCGCGTAACGTGGGCGGCCTTCACATGATCGATCCCCAGCGGGTTCAGAGCATGTACCACAGCCGCGGCTATGGTTGTCGCGAAGCCATCTACGAGCACCGGTATTCCTTGTGCGCGCGCCGCTATGATTGCGCCGACGCAAGCCGCAAGCTCCCGTCCGCCTAAGCATCTCAATGCTTCCAGAGGATCAGATAGATTGCCGCGATGCGTTTTCAGGGCCTGGCTGACGATTGCGACCCGCTGTTGGTTCATTTCAGTCGGCACTTGGGGGCCTGGTCGGACCCAGTATTCCGGGGCGCCGCCATAGAGCGCACAAGCGACAGCCGCAGCAGCTGTTCCGATTCCGGCGCCGATCACACCGAGCGCGACCACATCGGGTTCACCCTCAAGCGCCTCAAACCCATAGGCGATTGTCGCCGCGCACTCGCGCTCCGTCATCGCGGGCTCTTCCGCAATATTTGGCGTTGGCTTGTCAATCGCGAGCTCGAAAACTCGAATATTCGCTTCAACTTGCGTCGCGATCGCGGAGAGCGGCGCTCGCCCTTCTCGTAAAGCATCTACTTTTTCTCGTGTGCTTTCGTTTGAAGACAGCGTAACGCCTCGATGAGAGATACCGTGAGATCCGGCGAATACGGCCAGTGTTGGCATCTCCACGCGCGGTGGATAACGTTGCTGCCATTCCGCCAGCCATGCTGCGCCTTCGCCCAGTCGACCGAAATCACCTTCGCGCCCCATTCCAAGCAAGGCGTCATAAACTTTCTGGGCAGCGGATGGGTCCGCTGGTGAGGGGCGACGGGCAAGCTCTCGCACGTCATCTAAAGGGCTGGTGGCATTATCCACTTGCGACACAATGATTCCTTATAACCTTGGAGCCGTGTAAAACGCCTTGAATTTAAAGCGCAAGTCAATTCTGGAATTGGAAATTTGATGAAACTGTCGCAAGTATATCTTGAGGTTCTTAGAGTAAGGCTCATCGCATGGTCCGCCCGAACATAGTCAGCCCCTGTATCAAGGTGTGCGCCGTTGATGGCGAAACCAGTCTCTGTCTCGGCTGCGGCCGAACGCTAAAAGAGATTGGCGGATGGACGCAATTTGACGATGCCGGCCGAGATGCCGTCATGGAAATGCTCCCGGAACGCTTGGACAAGCTCCGGGCCCTTGGCAAACTGAAAGACGGCCGATGAAACTCTCACATATTATTGCGACCCTTTTATTGGCCGGCGCCATGGCGGCATTGATATCGGTATATCTTGAGCCAAAAACAAACTCGCAAATCGAGGCAACCTCTTCCGCGTCAGAAACACCGAGCGTCGCAAGCCTCGCCGTAGACGCACCGTCCCAAACAAGCTCCGCGCGCCGAACCACAACGATTAGCGTTCGACCGGACGGACACTATTGGACGCGCGCTCTGGTCAATAAAAAGGCTAGCGTCGAATTCATGGTCGATACAGGTGCGAGTGTGGTCGCACTGACCTACAAGGACGCCCAAAAAATGGGGCTTCGCCCTGAAAGCCTCAATTACCAATGGGAAATTCGGACAGCAGGTGGGATCACCATGGGCGCGAGTGTGCGGATCGATTCGATCCAAATCAACCAAGTCCACGTTCGAAATGTCGACGCGATGGTGCTTCGCAACGATTTAGATCAATCCCTTCTCGGGATGAGCTTCCTGCGCGAGCTCTATTCATATGAGTTTCGTGGCGACCGGATGATTATCAAGCAATAAAAAACGCGAAACGATCGCATCGCCCCGCGCTTTATATTTGGTTCAGTCAAACTCTTATAGTTTATCCAAACTGCGCAATCACATCGTCAATATCAGCGCCTGGACGAGACAGAATTGATGCGACTTGCGCGCGCTGCTCGATGGCCAACCAAATGCCGGCGACTTCTAAATCTACGACTGACCACGTCCCTTTACGCTCAATCACGCGCCAGCGAACTTTGAGTGGAACTGCACCACCATGGAGCTCGGTGGTTACGATCGCATCTCTAGCGTTGCGAGCCGCAGTATCGATGACTTCGACTTCAATCCCTTTGAACTGATCGACATTCGTTTCGATTTGCCGACGCAAGAACCCTTCAAAAGCCGACACAAAACGCGCTTTATCAGCCGCCGGTATCGTTCGGCCGTGACGACCAAGCGTGAAGTTAGCGATCGCGCGCGTGTCGATATGTTCGAGGAGAGCATCGGCGACCCGGGCGTTCTCTGTTTGAGAGATATCCTGGGCCGCCGTGCTCACGAGGGCCTCCGCGCTTTCGATCTGATTATGACCAGCTGACGCCAACGGGAAAGACGTCATCAACGCGAGGGATAAGAACAATGTTCTCAACATGGGAGGCTCCTTTGCATTTTTCGCGCCACTTCGGGCGCTTCGTGATACGAAATAGGAATTCAATTGTGTGCGGATTAGGGCCAGTTTTGGCATAGGGGGTATGCGCACACTGTATGGTGGCTTTTGAGACACACCGTCAGATCTCACGGCATAAAAAGAGCCGCCCGTTTCCGAGCGGCTCTTCCAATACATTCAGGGACAACCAGTTAGGCGGGGCGAACTTTCAAAGTGGTTCCCTCGGTTGCTTCAACGATCACCGCTGCTCCGCTCGCGAGGTTTGCCCCATCCAGGCTTTGTGCTGACCAAACTGTGTCGCCAAGTTTGACCCGGCCTATGCCACCGGAAAAGTCGTCAGACACAACGCCGCGTTGCCCGAGTGTTCCTGCCATGCGCTTATTAAGCGTCGGGTGTTCTTCCACGTTCTCGCGCATTGATTTGAACACAGTACGTCCAATAATGAACAGAACGACCGTCGCCACAGCGAAGAAGATCAACTGACCTTCCCACCCTGCAATGCCACTCGGTGCGAACGCTGCAAACGCAGAGGTAAAAGCCGCCGCAATCGAAACCCAAAGCAGGTCCCAAGTTCCAGTCATCATCTCAAGCGAGAAGAGAATCAGTGCCAAAGCCAGCCAATGCCAGGCCGTTGGGGGCCAAAGTACGAGATCTAAGCCTTCCATAAGTCGCTCCTAGTCTCTGTTGCCCGCAGGCGGTACGGCAGTACGGCTACGTTGCCCGGCCTCTTTCGCTGAGTCTGTCAGACCGCGAATACCTTCAATCGTTCCAATAATAGAGCTAAACTCTGCCGGAACTCTGCCGGAATGATGACGGTCTTATT
>JBCBGJ010000078.1:0-9064 GCA_038526925.1 Pseudomonadota bacterium | reverse complement strand
TTTATTTCGGGGTAGAAGACCACCCCGACTATCACAAACCATCAGACGATTTCGAAAATGTCGATCAGGCTTGGTTTTTGAAGTCGGTTGAGACCTTGATCATGGTGTCAGAGGCTATGGACGAAGACCTGGGTGAGATCTTTGAAATGCGTCAGGCCAAAAGCGAAGACTAAAGACGAAATGTAAGGTCAGAGAATTCGCTGAGAAATCAGTGAGATTTGGTGCAACTGATTTTCAGTCGCCTTGCAAATGCTTCGCACTATCATAGTCAATTGTTTTTATTGTATTTTTCTTGATTTTTCCTGAGACTCGACTATCTGGCGAGCATAAGTAGTTTTACGGAGTCCCCCATGAAAGGCGACGCAAAAGTCATTGAGTTCCTCAACGCTGCACTCAAGAATGAGCTGACAGCGATCAACCAATACTTCCTGCATTCCCGGATGCTGAAAGATTGGGGTGTCAGCAAACTCGGCGATTACGAATACAAAGAGTCGATCGAAGAAATGAATCACGCCGATTGGCTGATTGAACGCATCCTGTTTCTCGGCGGGCTCCCAAACCTGCAAGATCTCGGCAAACTCCGAATCGGTGAGAGCGTCGAGGAAATCCTCAAATGTGATCTCGATCTCGAACACGATGCGATCCCGCTCCTGCGCGATGCGATGGAGCAATGCGAAAAGGTTCGCGATTATGTGAGCCGCGATCTATTCGGCAAAATCCTCCACAATGAGGAAGAGCATGTCGACTATATCGAAACTCAATTCGATCTGATCGAGCGGATTGGTATCCAAAGCTACATTCAGCTCCAATCGGAAGCCAACGCGCATTAGCGCGACCGTTTTGAGAGACTAGATCTTAGCGCGCTCGAGCATTCGGTCGAATCCGGCCCAAAACTCGGCGCGCTTTTCTGGTTTTTCCATCAAGATTTCATGCATCGCATTGTCGACCGTGATGTGCTCGCTATTCGGAAGATGGCTCGATACGTGCGCATGTGAGCGATTGTCGACAAGTTTCTCATCGGCGGCACTCGCGACAAAGATCGGAATGTCGATTGCGCCAAGGACGCTTGGCTTTGAGAAACTGTTGAAAATGTCGAGCGATGCCCCGAGCCAGCCCCAAGTTACAGGGCCAAGTGAAAGCTCAGGCGCGGCATCTGTAAGATCTTTGTTTATTTGCCAGTGGGCCTCATCATAGGTGACGACATTGTCTTCAAATCGTTCTGGTGGACCCGGCTTCTGCGCAAAATCATCAGAGCGGCCCATGACGCGCATCGCCCAAATGAAGTAACGTTGCACGCGCCCCAAAGGGAGACCCCACATCGGGGCACAAAAGGCTGCTGCATCGACCTTCACAAGGCCTTGCCCAATCGCCGCGAGCGCGATCGCTCCGCCCATTGAGTGCGCTAGCGATACATAGGGCCGAGGCAACTCATCCATCGCGTCCAGACCATTGCGCAGCGCGCCCATAAAGGTCTCAAATCGGTCGATATGCCCTTTTTGCGGGTCATCGAGCAGGCGCTCTGATAGCCCCTGACCTGGCCAGTCGATGATGAGGACGGCGAACCCGCGCTCCTGAAGCTCACGCGCGACTTCGAAATACTTCTCGATAAACTCTGTACGTCCTGGACAGACAATCGCCGTTCCGCGCGGTGTTGCTGCCGTAGCGGGGGCGAGGCAGGCGCGGAGTTTTCGACCACCAACCCCTTCAAACCAAATGATCCGAGCCCCGTCCGGACGAGGATTGCCCGGGACATCAACGATGCGATCTTCGGTATGAGTGTCCATAATAGTGTCCCAAAAAGTAAGAGCCTCACCCCGCGTGTAAGCCGGATGAGGCTCTCAATCAATTCAATGAGCGGTCAAGCTTAAGAGAGCTTGCTCATGATGCTTTGCAGCTGCATGGCGACTGACATGTCACCGAGGACTTTCAGTTTGCCCTGCATGAAGGCCATGGTTGGGTCCATTTGACCAGCTGCGAGCTTCGCGAAGTCTTCCCAATCGACCTTTACAGTCGCATCGGCTTCAGCGTCGTCATTGTTTGCAACACCGGCTGCGCCGTCGATGAACAGTTTGCCGATATCACCGAAGTCGAATTTAACTTTCTTTGCGAAACCGCTGTCACCGCCTGCAACCGCAGCAGCTGCTTTTGATGTGAGTTCTGCGAGATCCATTGGGATGCCCTCCTAATTATTGCCTCAGGCGTTGATAAAGCAGGCCAAACCGGGCTCGGCAAGGGTAACGTTGACGTCAACTGTAGGAACTTGAATGCGCTTCCTAAATTTCCAAACACGTTTTGCGCTTGACCCATCGCGACGGAAGGTTTCGAAACAGTCCTCATGTCATGGGAAAAATCGATTGAAGAGCTCCGCAAACGCGAACGCCTGGCGGAGACGATGGGGGGCGAGGAGCCGGTCTCACGCCAAAAGGGACGCGGCAAACTCACCGTTCGTGAGCGCGTCGCATTTTTAGCCGATCCGGGGAGTTTCCACGAGATCGGTAAGATTGCGGGCCGGGCCACCTATACCCAAGACGAAGAGCTTGAGACCTTTATGGCCTCCAACTCCGTCATCGGCCGCGCCACGCTGAATGACCGCCCGGTCTTTATCCTCGGCGATGACTTCACGGTTCGCGGCGGCGCGGCAGATGCCTCGATCCGCGGCAAGCTGCTCCAATCGCTGAAGCAGAGCCAGGAATACCGCATGCCGCTGGTCCAGCTGATCGACGGCACGGGCGGTGGCGGATCGATCAAAATGTTCGAGCAGGACCCGCGCACCTATATCCCAGAGACGCCCGGCTGGGAGTATATCGTCTCCGGCATGGCGACTGTGCCCTATGTCTCTCTCGGCCTTGGGCCCTGTGCCGGGATGGGAGCAGGGCGCCTTGCTGCGAGCCATTTCTCCGTGCTCGTCAAAGAGCTGTCCCAGGTCTTCGTCGCTGGCCCTCCCGTGACCCGCGCGCTTGGCGAAGACGTCACCAAGGAAGAGCTGGGCGGCTGGCAGATCCAGGCCCGCAATGGCACCGTCGACGCCGTCGTGGAAAGCGAAGCCGACGCCTTTGAAGCGGCCCGGCAATTCCTCTCTTACCTCCCGTCCAGCGTGCATGACTTGCCGCCAGTCGTCCCGCCCAATGATGACCCGAAGCGGAAGGAAGAGGAGCTGATCTCCGTCGTCCCGACCGATGGCAAGACACCCTATAAGCCCCGCAAAATCATCGCTGCCACAGTTGATAAAGGCAGCTTCTTTGAGATTGGCGAGCAATGGGGCCGGGGCATTGTCACCGGCTTTGCCCGCATTGATGGCCACCCGGTCGGCATTCTGGCGGGCGACCCCTTCTTTCTGGACGGCGCCTGGACCGCCGATGTCTGTGACAAGGTCACACGGCATATGGACCTCTGCTCCACCTTCCACTTGCCCGTCATCCACTTTGTCGACTGCCCCGGCTTTGCCAGCGGCGTGCGGCATGAGACGGCAGGCGTCACCCGTAAAGGTGTGCGCGCCATGGCAGCGGTCTATCAGGCGACCGTGCCAATCTGCGCCGTGGTCATCCGCAAAGCCTATGGCCTGGCGGGCTCTGCCATGTTCAACCCGGCCAAAGCGAAATGGCGCTATTGCTGGCCGAGCGGCGATTGGGGCAGCCTGCCCATGGCGGGCGGCATTGAGGCGGCCTATCGCAAAGAGATTCTCGAGGCTGAAGACAAAGAGGCCTATCTGAAAAGCCTCTACAAGCGCTTTGACGCGATCGCCTCGCCCTTCCGCACCGCCGAAGCCTTCTATGCTGAAGAGATTATCGACCCGCGCGAGACACGGCCGCTCCTGGTCGATTTCGTGCACCATGCCTGGCGCGTGCTTGAGACCGGAACGACGAGTTTCGGACCTCGGCCTTAGGAATTATCTCCGCCGATCCCTGCGCAGGCAGGGATCCATGGCCCAAAAATTTCCATGCGCACCAAGCGCCAACACCCGTCCCTAGACCCCAGCCTACGCTGGCGTCTCCGGTAATTCAGGCAGCACCAACACCCAGACCGCCTCTCAGCGTCTGGAGATAAGAGACTAGGCGCGCCTTGAACAAACGCGACGGAGCTGCCGCTCTCTCGAGACGGCGTATAGCGCTTGGTCAAAGCGCGCCCATGGCGGCCTATTTTCAACTTTGGTCTCCCGGATCGAGGTCCGGGACAACTCCGGGGGGATTGCTCTTACAGGTTCGACCCTCGCCACCCACCATCGGGTAGGTGGGCTGAGCTCCCCCGGCTGGCACCACGCAAAGGGTTCGGAGCCCCAAGCCCAGCCACCAGACCGCCACTCTCCCCCTCAATCCAGCCGATCCGGACTAGCCTCTCATCAGGAGGAGATGCGGGGCAGTGTACCGAGCGCGGGATTGGGTCGGATTGGGGGTGAAATGGGCGACCGATTTGGGGCGATTTTAGGACGTTCCGACGCGTCTGCATCCTGCCGCTTTTTAGTTAAGCCAATGTCGAAAAGACTTCTCTCCAGAAGGGGTAAACTCAATTACTCGCGATCCGGATTGGCGCTTTGCCCATCCAAGCTCCAGAATCCGATTAAGGATGAGGGCTCCAACTTGCCCAGCAAGATGATGGCGTCTCATACTCCAATCCAGACAAGTCTTGCATTGCGGGCGTCTAGATTTGGTAACGTCACTCGGGTGAAGGCCAATATCTCCAAGGGCGACCCAGCCTTCCTTGGATACCACGATCGAACCATCTTTATCTGTAAGCCAGGATTTTTCCTGCATGCGATCGTACATCATCACACCGAGTTCACCGGCGAGGTGATCGTAGCAAATTCTTGATTTGCGCAGCGCAGGATCTTTTGGTCCCGTTCGCGTTCTCTTTCCTGGGCCACGTTCGGCCACATTCAGAAGAGCTTCGATGGCGTCTGCGACGTCTGGATCACTTAGGCGATAGTAGTGGTGTCTGCCTTGAACTTCCCGAGCAACGAGCTTGCCTGCCAACAATTTTGCCAAATGGGAGCTCGCGGTTTGCTTGGTGATCCCAGATGAAGATGCAAGTTCGCTCGCCGTTAATGCCCGACCATCCATGAGGGATAACAGCATGTTGCTTCGGGCGGGATCTCCCATAAGCGTTGCAACTTGAGATATGTTTGGTCCTGATTTCATAGTTCGATCCTAATCGAACCAACGATGCCGATCAATCTGATAGAGCAAGTTTAATCTCACCAGGAGCTACCCATGATCACTTGTTTTATCAAATACGAAATCGATCCGTTCAAGAAAGCTGAGTTCAAAAAGTATGCCATGCAATGGGGACAAGCGATCCCGAGGTGCGGAGCTGATCTCATTGGATATTTCGCTCCCCATGAAGGCTCTGCAACGACAGCTTATGGTGTTTATAATCTGCCATCGCTAGCGGCTTATGAAGCTTATAAGCAAAAGCTTGCCGCTGATCCAATCGGACGAGACAACTATGAATTTGCCGCTCGCGAGCGTTTCATTTTGCGCGAAGACCGCATCTTTCTGAAACTGGTGTCAGCGCCACATGCGGACCTAGAAACGTCATGATAGCTGTCATCTTCGAACTCATTCCGAAACCTTCCAAAACGGATGCGTATTTCGACATCGCCGCTGCCCTACGCCCAAGCCTGGAAATTATGGACGGCTTTATTTCCGTAGAACGGTTTCAGAGCCTCACAGAGCCTGGCAAGTATTTGTCATTGTCATTCTGGCGTGATGAAAACGCCGTTACTGAGTGGCGCAATCAGACCGTGCATCGTGGCGCACAAAGTCAGGGGCGTAGCGATATCTTTAGAGACTATCGTCTGCGCGTTGCGCATGTCGCTCGGGACTATGGGCTAGTACAACGAAATCAGGCTCCCGCAGACAGTATCGAGGCACACTAATCGGCAAGTGGTAGTGCCGTTTCGAGTTTATTCAGTGTCTTACTTAGGGCGACTTTAGACGCTGGGCGAACATCTTCTCTTGCTTGCAACTCTGATCAAGTGCACAGCTTGGGTGGCGCGAATTTATCACGCATCTTCGTCCAACAAATCTATGCGAGCGGCATAGCAGCCTGGGGCGGCATTGTGGACGTGTAGGAAACTAACACTTGGATCGGTCGTAAGTTTGGTGATGGCCTGTTCTAGGTCCGATCCGGCGCAAACATCCGCAGCGATCATGTCATAATTTTCATTGAATGCTCGGAGTGACAAAAGTCGTGATCTCAACACGTCAGGTACAGTGTTCTGAGGAAAGGTCCGCTCTTTGGCGCCTTCGATAATGAAGATCGCATGGGATGCACAATAAGGGGTATCTTGGTTGAGATGCGTATAGTTTAAAAGGATGAGAGCCTCACCAATTTTGGCATCGCGCATGCTGACCCGGCATGGGAAACCAGGGTCTGTGTCGGCGATCACTCGCTTGGCACCAGCTTGACGCAATTGTTCTTTCGTTGCGCCATAAAGATGAGAAAATTGGTCTTCTGACAGAGCTGAAATCTGAAAGTTCATCGCATGTGCCTCCTTCTTGATGGGGAAATGTTTCAAACACCTCTCATCTTAGAGCCACCCGTTTCTTGCGCCTTCAGGAGTCTGCTTATCGGTGTGGTCGAGCGTCTTACCTAGGATGTTCTCCGTCGTTGAGCTTTGGGGGCTTTGGCGCCTCGTTTAGACCGGTTGGGGTTTACAAGTATGACTTCACCTCATACTGAATAAATATAATATTATTACATATTGGGGGATGCGATAGAGTTGCCGCACATTTGGCACCTATCGAAATGCCAGAATTGTATTTGAAATTCGCCGGTTTGACTAAGAAGAAATGTGTGTGGATAGAATGTACGTGGAGACAGTAGAAGTCATTTATCAGAAAGAATTTCGATGAAACTTCGTTTTATTTCCGGGGTTTTGCTGGCGACCGTGATCGCGGGCTGCTCTGCGCAATCAAGCCAAAACGCGGGTCCCCAGTCCACGTTGGCGACGGCACCGGCGTCACCTGGAAACGTGACGCGGGTTGTGAACGCTTCCGGCACCATCGTGCCGCGCGATCAAGTCATGGTTGGCTCTGAAGTCTCCGGCCGAATTCTTGAGGTGCGCGTCGACTTCAACAGCATCGTCCGGGCCGGCGACACTCTGGCGATTATTGATCCGCAAAGCTTTGAAAATCGCGTTCGACAATTGCAAAGCCGATTGGAAGCAACGCTGGCCGACACGAAAGTACGCCAGGCATCTATTGAACGCGCGCAAGTCAACTATTCGCAAGCCCTGTCGGTCTTGACGCGCCAGCAGGATTTGTTCGAACAAAACGCGGCATCGCAAGCGCGTCTCGATCAGGCCAACCAAGCGGTCGGCGTCGCCCGCGCCGACTTGCGCCTTGTGGAAGCTCAGCTGGAAAGTACGCTCGCGCAGGTCAATCAAATTCGCGCGGAACTGGCGACCGCAAATCTCGATCTAGAGCGGACAACGATTAGCAGTCCGATTGATGGTGTCATTATCGATCGTAAAGTTGACCCTGGTCAGACCGTGCAAGCGAGCTTCTCGGCGCCCGAACTGTTCGCTCTGGCGGCCGATTTGTCAGATATTCGTGTTGAAGCTCAAATCGTGGAGAGTGATGTCGCGGGCCTCAATGCGGGCGATCGGGTCAAGTTTTCGGTCGATGCGTATCCAGATTTAGCGCTCGAGGGCACGGTTGAACAATTGCGGCTGAAATCTCAAGAGGCCAACAATATCGTGACTTATGTCGCGGTCGTCGCCGCCAAGAATGAAGATGGCAAATTGATGCCAGGCATGACGGCCAATCTCGAGATCACGACGGATATCAAAGCCGGTGTGACACGGATCCCCGCCCAAGCAGACCGGTTCCGTCCAACCCCAGAGCAGATCCAGAAATGGCAAGTTGAAGGCGCCGCCGCGGACGCCGCGGCCGATAATCCCAATGCGCCGGTTCTGTCTCGTCTGAAACGGATTGGTATGTCCGAGACAGACTATGAAACAGCGCGTGCCACTTTAGAGCAAGCGACCGCGCCTTTGATTGAAATCATCAATGATCCAGAACGCACATTCATGCACACACCGACCCGGATCAGCCTGGCGGAACTGACGGAAAGCTTGTTATCGACGCAGCTCAGCCCAGGGAACTACTCAGCCTACCGTGCCCTAATGGCGGCAGAGCGAAACATTCGAGACGCCGCGCTTTGGGTGCAGACTGCAGATGGAAAAATGCAGCAGAAACCCGTTCGTCTTGGCCTTTCTGATGGCGCGTTCATTGAGGTCGTCTCTGGCCTTGAAGAGGGTGAGCAAGTTGTCACCGGCATTCGAGAGGCAGGCCCGGGAGCTGGGGCGGGTGGTCCACCAGGTCGGTCAGGCGCCGGGAGATAGACGGTTGGAAACGCCGCTCATTCAAACTCAAGGACTGACCAAGCTTTATGGCCGCGGATCAGGCGTCATTCGTGCCTTGGACGGTGTCGATCTGAGCATCGCGGCAGGTGAATTCGTTGCTGTGATCGGCGCATCTGGATCGGGCAAGTCGACCTTGATGAATATGCTGGGCGGGCTTGATAAACCTGATCAAGGCGAAATTTCCATTGCCGGTCAGTCGCTTGCCGATATGAGCAAGCGCGCCTTGGCTTACTTTCGAAATGAAACGATTGGGTTTGTGTTTCAGCAGTTCCAACTCCTGCCAAAGAAATCCGCACTAACCAATGTCCGGCTGCCGATGCAGTATCGACGGCCACGTCGTGACAATGAGCTAGAGCTTGCGCGCGGCAGCCTGGATCGTGTTGGGCTGAGCGATCGAATTCACCACAAACCGACCGAACTGTCCGGCGGACAACAGCAGCGGGTCGCGATTGCCCGCGCCCTTGTCGGCGAGCCGCAATTGCTGCTGGCGGATGAGCCCACAGGCGCGTTGGATTCCAAAACGTCCGTCGATGTCATGAAGTTGCTCGTTGAGCTAAACGCCCAAGGTCTCACCATAGTTCTGATCACGCATGACCGCGACGTGGCCGAATATGCAGATCGCGTCATTACGATGCGCGATGGACAGATCATCGAAGACCAAGTGCATGTGGGGGTAAGATGAGAATTCCAGGAGCGACG
>JBCBGJ010000077.1:0-9076 GCA_038526925.1 Pseudomonadota bacterium | reverse complement strand
GCGGAAGGTTTGAAACCCCTCAGCAGCCCCTCCATGACGGGCAATAAGCGTTTGCTGCGCGAAGAGACGCTCGCAAACATCGCAGCCTCATTGCCCGATTGAGGCTGATTGCCACCAAGGGTGCGCTTTCGTTGGGGCCGTGTGTTTAACGATTTGAGCGTTTGGGAGAGAGGTCCCGAGCTCGCGCGTCGCATGGATTTGGACGGCCCAATAAACTCCGCCATGAGCGACGATTAGAACCGGTCCCGGGAAGCCGAGGGCTCGGTTGATCGCTCTGCGGGCGCGCTCGATGAACTCATCATAAGGCTCTGCGCCAGGCGGGGTTTCGAGCCCGCGTTTCCACGCCTCATACCACGTGCCTCTGAGTTCACCCTCTCGCTCTCCCCAAGAACATTCAATCATATCGTCGAGGATTTCGATCCTCGCACCGTTTTCGTTTTGAATGGTCTGCGCTGTTTCTAGCGCACGGGACAGTGGACTAGAGCAGATGGTTCCAAACTCGAGCTGTGCCGCGGCCTTTGCGGCTTGGTGAGCTTGCCGCCGCCCTTCCTCGTTTAAAGGCACATCCGTCTGCCCCTGAGCGCGGTGCGCAAGGTTCCAATCTGTTTGGCCGTGGCGGACAAAATAGAAGTCC
This sequence comes from Pseudomonadota bacterium, assembly GCA_038526925.1. GTDB lineage: Bacteria > Pseudomonadota > Alphaproteobacteria > Caulobacterales > Hyphomonadaceae > Henriciella. The sequence goes on along the minus strand of JBCBGJ010000077.1, from coordinate 8,442 downwards.
TTCTCCAACAGCATGGCTGAGCCTCCTTGCGTGTCTGCCGCGGCGCTTATGGCGTTAGATTGTGGTCAGTTTCGTGCTGAAGCTGGGCAGTCTGACGTCATCATCCCTCAGTACAATCCTGCGGCGCGCAGCAGAAGAACAATGCCAATCGCCGTCACGAGCCATTTCATCCATTGGCGGAAATTGACGTCATTCATTCGCTCAAGCACGCGCTTGCCCTGCGATGTGCCGAGCATGGAGAGTGGGATCGCTGCCGCAAATAGCCACCAAGGTGGCAGCGCGCTCCAGCCAGCGGCGCTGACCACGGGCACGCTCCAAAAGCCAATCTTGACCAAATGACTGAGAGCTTGCGTCACGGATTTCGTTGCAACGATCTGCTGGCGGGTCATGTCGGCGCGCACAAAGAACAGGTCGAGCATCGGACCCGCGACGCCTGCAAGCGTGTTGAGGCCCTGGACGCCGAAGCCTGCTGCGATTGCATGATCAGGGCGTTTGATGTCGAGGTGAAGTCGCTCTTTTGGTAGCCAGACCAGCATTGGGGTAAGCCCGAGCAAGAGATAAAGCGCGCGCTTGTCCGGCGTCCAGCTCACGAAGAATAGGGCGGTGATTCCGGCCGCAGCCCCGATGCAATAGTATGTGAAGACCCGCCAATCGATCGCGTCGCGAAGCAGAAAGGCACGATATCCGTTGGCAAACATCTGGATACCGCCATGGACGATCATTGCCGTCGCAACGCTGACAAGGGCGACCAAGACGGCCATCAATATGATGCCACCCGCCATTCCGAATATTCCGGAAATAAACGACGTCACCAGGGTGGTCGCGAGGATGATGGCAGCCGCGAAGACACTCATGAGCGCTCTCGTGAGGTGAGTCCCGACTAAGGGCAAACCACCCTAGGATGTTCCCGGAGTGACCGTTCGTCTCACTTGGGCTCACCTTACCCCGCGATACGGTTTTACAAGTTTACGTGCGCGTCATACCGTATGGACAGTTGAGACGTGAAAACGAGGAAAAGAGATATGCCTTATACCGATACCGGGTCTGGTGAGATGAATGATGACCTGTTTGACCTGCGAATGTCAGACGATGCCCGCCCACTCTATGACCATGTGAAAAAGTTCATTACCGATGTTGTTGATCCAATGTCGGTCAAGTTTCACGAACTCGGCAAGGACAAGAAAGACATTTGGTCTTATGCACCGGGCCAACTTGAGACACTTGAAGAAGCGAAAGACGAAGCCAAGAAGCAAGGGCTTTGGAACTTCTTCCTGCCGGATGCTGAAACTGGCGAAGGCCTGAAGAACCTCGACTATGCCTATATCGCTGCTGAGCTTGGCAAAAACTCGCTCGCATCCGAGACGATGAACTGCTCAGCCCCGGATACGGGCAATATGGAAGTTCTCGAGCGCGTTGGTACGCCAGAGCAGAAAGAGCAATGGCTGAAGCCTTTGCTCGACGGAAAAATCCGCTCAGCCTTTGCGATGACGGAACCAGCCCTGCCAAGCTCTGATGCCAAGAATATTTCTACGCGCGCTGTCCTCGACGGCGACGAGTGGGTGATCAATGGCGAGAAGTTCTACATCTCCGGCGCCGGTGACCCGCGCTGTAAGATCATGATCACGATGGTCAAAACCAATCCAGACGCTGAGCCACATAAGCAGCAGTCTCAAATCCTGGTGCCGACCGATACGCCCGGCGTGAAAATCTTGGACGGCATGCAAGTGTTTGGCGACTATGACGCGCCGCACGGCCACATGCACATCGTGTTCGATAATGTTCGCGTACCAAAAGAGAATATGCTGCTCGGCGAAGGCCGCGGCTTCGAAATCTCTCAGCTGCGCCTTGGACCAGGCCGTATTCACCACTGCATGCGCTCTATCGGCGCCGCAGAACGTGCCCTCGACATGATGGTCGTGCGCGGCATGGGTCGCCAAGCGTTCGGACGTGATCTCATCAAACTGGGCGGCAATATCGAGAAAGTGTCACGCGCGCGGATCGATATTGAGTCCATGCGCATGATGGTTCTGAAAGCTGCGAAAGCCATGGACGTCCTCGGCAACAAAGAAGCTCGAGTTTGGATCTCAATGGTCAAAGCGATGGTGCCGGAGAAAGTCTGCCGCATCATTGATGAGGCGATCCAAATCCACGGCGCCGCAGGTGTGTCTCAGTGGACACCGCTTGCGCGTCTGTATGCCAACCAGCGTACTCTGCGCCTCGCCGATGGTCCGGATGAGGTTCACCACATGGTTGTTGGCCGCGCCGAAACGCGCAAATATTCTGGCGAAGAAGAAGATCCAGCGATGGCCGCTGTTTGGCGCAAATAGCGCTCGCTCAAATCCCAAATCAGAAAGCGCGGCCTCAGGGTCGCGCTTTTTTTGTACCCCCGAAAAGAAAAAGGGATGCACCAAGAAGGTGCATCCCAAGTAGGTGGCCGGGTTAGAGGGGCGGATGAACCCGAGCCTTGAGCTTGTCCGGTACGGTCATGGAGTAACCGCCTGCGACAGGTTTCTACTTAAACGCGAGTTGCTAACAAATGGTAAACACTTGGAAGTTTCTCATTTAGACATGTAAAAACCACTCGAAACAAGCATAGCACACAAATGTATAAGTAGAAATGAATCCAAAAGCTTGTTTGTTGGGTCGGATGCTTGGTTTACGCTGTAGTGGCCTGAAATTACCCTGTTTACTCTAATCTATTCAAAAAACTACTTTGAATAGAAAATAGTCAAAGGGTTGCTTGGCAGCGTCCCATAATGTCAGGCGATTATTTTGAGCGTGGATCATTCCGCTCGAGTGCGATCCCTTGGCCACCGCGTCGAGTCAGCCAAAACATGCCCAGCAAATCAAAGATGCCAGCACCCAGCCGACCTAAAAATCCATACTTAGACTGGCCATGCCAACGCGGTCTATCATTGACGCGTTCTTCGCGGACGTCCCAGCCCGCCCGTTTGATCAATGCCGGGAGGAAGCGGTGCATGGAGGCAAAATAGGGCAGCTCTTTGAAGGCTTCGGTGCGGATCAGTTTCCAGCCGCAACCTGTGTCCGTCGCATCATCTCGCAGCATGAAGCGCCGCACGCCATTGGCGACTCGCGATTGTAGCCATTTGAAACCACTATCATTTCGGCTATTCCGCTTACCGGCAATGATGCCGAGCTTGCCCGTATCTTTGCCATCAATGAGCTCAGGCCACAGGCGCGCTGTGTCGTTGATGTCATTCTGCCCATCGCCATCGAGAAGCTGTGTCCACGTTCCCCGAATGGACTTAAGGCCTGTGAACAAAGCCGCTGATTTTCCCGCCCGCTCGATATGGGTGAAGACTGTCACTGTGTCCGGCCAGCGGGCCGCGGCTTCGGCGAGTTCTTGTCCTGTCGCATCATCGGAGCAATCGTTCACGCAGACGATGTCAAAAGAGATTCCGACAAGCGCTTCATGGACTTCCGCAAGTAATGGGAGGACATTGCCTTCTTCATTATAGAAGGGGATCAGGACGCTCAGCTCGGGCGTGCTCATTTCCCTGACTCAATTCTGGTGGCGAGGGCTTCGATACGAGCCGCGGTATCGGTGAGCGCTTCCGCGGCGCGCTGAACGTCTGGACCTGCCGCGTCTGCCTGGCTGCGATGCGCGGCGTCGAGTTCATCCAATAGCGCGAGCGATGCAATCAGGAGCAATCGGTCTTCTCCAATATTGCCAACCGCGCTCGCAATCTCTTCGACCCGCGCATTGAGCTGGCCTGACAAGGCGATCAGCCGTGCCTCTTGGCCTGGCGCGCAAGCTACAGAATAGGATCGACCCCGGAGTTTGATATCCGCCTTCGCCATTAGCTCTGCCCCTCACGCCCAAGCGCGGCGCGTACTTCGGAGATTGCTGCGCCAAGCGCTTCAGACGCTTCGTCTGCAAGGGCCTGAAGTTCTTTCTCTCGGGCCAGCGATTCATCGAGCTGTTCGGCAAGCCGCGCGCGGTCTTCCATCATGACAGTCAATTCTTGACGTAGGATCGTTGGATTTCCGGACCGTTCGAACAATCCATCGACCGCGCCTTCCAGGCGGGTCAGTGCTTTATCCAATCGAGATGCCGCTGCTTCAATCACGCTCATAGTCCATCGTTTGCGCTCATTGTGTCGAAAACTCAATAGTCACCGATGCTAAGTCTTGACAGCGGTGGCCACGCTGTCCATTCCCCGGGCGAAATAAAACAGGACGAGAAGCATGACAGTTTCCAATCGGGACATGGCCAATGCCATCCGCGCTTTGTCAATGGATGCGGTCGAGGCCGCTAAGTCTGGGCATGTTGGTTTGCCACTAGGGATGGCCGACGCGGCGACGGTTCTGTATCGTAAATTTTTAAAGCATAATCCCGCCGATCCTGATTGGGCGGACCGTGACCGGTTCGTGCTTTCCGCGGGTCACGGCTCAATGCTCGTTTACTCGCTACTTCACCTAACGGGCTATGAAAGCGTCAGCCGCGATGACATTCGGGGTTTCCGTCAGCTGGGGCGCCCAACCGCCGGTCACCCAGAGAATTTCATGACCAAAGGCGTTGAGACCACTACAGGTCCGCTTGGCCAAGGCATTACCACAGCCGTCGGCATGGCTATGGCAGAGCGTCATTTGAATGCGCGCTTTGGCGATGAGCTGGTCAACCACAAGACTTATGTGATCGCCGGTGACGGTTGTCTGATGGAAGGCATCAGCCAAGAAGCAATAACGCTCGCAGGCCACCTTAAGCTGTCTAATCTGATCGTCCTGTTCGATGACAATGCCGTCACGATTGATGGCGGAACCGAGATGGCCGATAGCACCGATCAATGCGCGCGGTTTGAAGCGTCAGGCTGGGTCACCAAGAAGGTTGATGGTCACGACGCAGAGGATGTTGAGGCCGCGCTCACATGGGCGCAGACGCAAGACAAGCCGGTTATGCTGGCGGTTAAAACCATTATCGGATTTGGCGCCAAGCGGGCGGGCACTGGCCCAGCGCATGGCGGTCCTTATGGCGAGGAAGAAGTCGCAACAGTTCGGACAAGCATTGGTTGGCCGCATGCGCCATTCGACATTCCGGCAGAAATTGAAACGGCTTGGGCTGAGGCTGGAAAGCGCTCACATGCGGACCATCTCGCTTGGAAAAACCGCCTTGATAATCACGCCAACAAAGCCGAGTTCGAAGCGGCTATGGCAGGCGCCCTCCCGGCAAACCTCTCAGACATCGTCAATGCTCATAAGAAAGCAGTGGTCGAAGGCGGCAAAGATGACGCCACTCGCAAATGGTCTGGCGCTGCGCTTGAGCCGCTGACCGAAGCGATCCCTGAAATGATCGGCGGGTCTGCTGACCTGACCGGCTCGAACAATACAAAGACGAGCCACACAGCGCCGCTAAGCCCAGACAATTGGGCCGGACGCTATGTTCATTACGGTATTCGTGAGCATGCAATGGCCGCCGCGATGAATGGAATGGCGCTGCATGGCGGCGTAATCCCTTATTCCGGGACGTTCCTGGTCTTTGCTGACTATTCTCGCGCCGCGATCAGACTTGGCGCTTTGATGGGCGAGCGGGTCATTCATGTCATGACCCATGACTCAATTGGTCTCGGCGAAGATGGCCCGACCCACCAACCGGTGGAGCATGTGGCGAGCCTTCGTGCGATGCCGAACATGACCGTCTTCCGTCCGTGTGATGGCGTCGAAGCGGCGGAATGTTGGGAACTGGCGCTCCGCAACGATACTGGCCCAAGCACGCTGGCACTCACCCGCCAGAAAGTGAAATCGGCGCGGACATCGCACACAGATGAAAACCTGTCTGCCAAGGGCGGCTATGTGGTTTCAGACGCCGCCGATGCCAAAGCGGTTCTGATTGCAACAGGGTCTGAGGTCGAAATCGCGATGGCGGCTCAAGCTGCACTCGCAGATCAGGGCGTCGCGGTGCGTGTGGTCTCTATGCCGAGCATGGATCTGTTCGAGCAGCAGACCGGAGCCTATCAGACAGAAACGCTCGGCGGCGACCTGCCTAAGGTTGCGGTTGAAGCTGGCGTTCGCTTCGGCTGGGACCGCTGGATCGGCCACGATGGCGGCTTTGTTGGGATGAATTCGTTTGGGGCGTCAGCGCCTTATCAAGATCTCTACAATCACTTCAACATCACCGCAGATGCGGTTGTGGCCGAGGTCCAGAAGCGGGTCTAATCCGCCCGTCTTGGGATTCCCGGTAAAAGCCTTGCCGGAGAGTAACAGATCTCAACTTGCGAACGAGAGCTCCCGGCGTTTTTGTCCGGGCTCGCCAGATATGCCTTTAAGCTTGCCTGTGCGGCGGCATCAAACTCTGCACGGGTCAGCTTGGTCGTGATTTGTCCGAGCGAGCGACGTTTGAAACAGCGGTGTAGATCCACGTACCGTATCTCGTCGGACTCGCGGCCTGTTCGCGCGCGGCGAAAAGCAAGGCGCATTGGATCACGCGAAAACGTCAATGTGGCGGGCCAACCGGGGCCATAAGGAACAGCAACCCAGGCAGCCTGAATGCCCGTATCTTTATCAAGTTCGCTGAAATAGAGCTGATAGATCATTCCATCATCAAAAGGCTGCGCCTGCACGGAGACTTGCGGATGGCGGTCGAGGCGGCTGCGCCAAGCTTCAATAAACTGATCACGAAGACGCCAGGCGGATTTACGCTCACCTGCCGTGACGAAGGACGACATCGCATAAAAATTGGAGAGGCGGTCCGTCATGGGTCCGGCGTTTTTAAAGTGCTCTGCGGCGGCGCGCGCGTCTCCAAGGTCAGCGGATGCGATGCCAGCAATCCGGCTGGCGTCAAAAAACTCGGGCCGCTCCGGACAAGCTTCGAGGAAGGTTTCAGTGACGGCGGCGATATGCTCTGGCGATTGCTCGATTTGCGTGTCGTGCAGCGCCAATTGCCATTCCATTGCGTCCTGCAATCCGCAGGCTTGTGCGTTGGCTTTGTAGAACGTGTTCATCGCGACAAAGCTGGTCACGCCAGCTGCGATGACCGCTCCGATGTATCGCCGAGTGCGTCGGCTCAGTAGTTTTCTTCCGCCCATAAGACGGACGTTGCAAGTGCAGTGCCGTTTACCCTGCTAGCACGCGCTCAATGGCCCAATAGGCCCCAATACATCCGATTATACCACTTGCGGGCCAGACGATCGCTCTGCGATACAGGACTTCCGAAATACGTTGTCTCAGCGGCAAGAGCAGGAGCGCGGCCAAGGCAACAACCGAAAGCTGCCCGATCTCAACGCCTATATTGAAGCCAATCAGTGCGCTCCAAAACTGTCCATCCGGCAGCCCAAGCGAGCCAAAAAATCCAGCAAACCCCATGCCGTGGATTAGGCCGAAGCCGAACACGACCAAAGGTCGCCAGCGCGTCATATCTTTGAAGAACAGATTCTCGATTGCGACCAGAGCGATTGTCGCAGCGATGAGCGGTTCAACAATGCTGGCAGGTGGCGCAAAGACCCCTGCCGCGACCATGCCGAGCGTGATCGTGTGGGCCACCGTGAACGCCGAAACTTGGATCAACAGGGGTTTTAGATGCCGCGTCGAGAAAAACATCGCCAGTACGAACAGAATGTGATCCAGCCCGCCGGGTAGAATGTGCCGCACGCCGATTTTCACATACAGCGCGAGTGTTTCCAGCGCAGGTCGTTCGAAATCAATCGTCTCAGTTTCTGTATAGTTGCTTCCGCGTCCGACAGCATTTGCGGGGCGATCCATTTCCTGGAGCGCGAGGCAGAGCGCCGGATCCATACCGCCATCTACGGTGCAGAACTCATCTTCCGGATGAGCCGCGGCCGGACTGGAGGTGATGAAGACAAAGGCAACAGCCAGCAGAAACAATCTGATCAAGGGTCGACTCTATTGTTGGACATTGATTTGGGCGCTCGTCGCATGACCTAGGGGATCATGTCCATATTTTAAATCTTCAAGATCGTGTCGTCGCAACCGTAACGGCCTTCGCGCGGTCGATAGTCGCGCTTCAAACAAACTGGGCACTGCCGCACCAGATTACTCTATGCAATTCGTGAGGATGTTATAGTATCCGGCTTCAATATTTGCGCGCCTGTTGCTGCGCATGAACCCGTCAAACAAACGCTGGAGTCTTACATGTCTCGGTCTTTCCTTCTCCTCGCCGTAAGTGGTCTGGCCCTCGCCGCCTGCCAACCCGCATCTGAGGCCCCGCAAGATGTCAGCGCAGAGACACCGCCCGCCGTAGAAGACGTGGCTGAAGTTGTGGAAGCGGAAACTGACGCGGTCGCCCCTGCAACTGTGGACGTGGTTGAGGCGGCTGCAGAAGCCAGCGACGATCATGACCACGACCATGATGAAGCGCATGATCATGCCGATGAAGATCATGCGCATGATGACGATCACGACCACGATCACGATGATCACGCAGAAGGTGATGCCGATCATGACGACCATGCTCATGAAGACGGTGAC
>JBCBGJ010000076.1:0-9077 GCA_038526925.1 Pseudomonadota bacterium | reverse complement strand
ACTCATCGAATTCCAAAAGCCGGTGCTCGAGTCCACTTGCCTCGTCTAACACATCAGACACGAGACCTTCCCAATATTCCACGATCCGATCAGACAAAGATACTATTGCTCGGTTGAGTGCGCCTTCAACGTCTTCCACCGATACATCGACACCACCAACATCGATCCGGTTATCGAAAACCCTCCAATCGGGGTCAGCCTCATGCAAATCGTATTTACGCATGGCGTACTTTTTAAATACGTCCCCAGCTTCCTGTTTGACCGAAATAACAAGCTCTTCCGCAAGTTCAGTTTTAAAGGCCGATATCGCATTCGAAATAAATGCATCAAGCGCTGACGTATTTGGTCCCAAAAATTGAGCATTCTGATCCATCCAGGCATCGACAGACTCTGAATCGGCTCTAATTCGTTTCACTAGGTCGGTGTGATTCGTTGACAGTAAGCGCATTAGAGTATCCGTACTAATGCCCGTGTTTTCATCGAACTTCGCGCGGTTTTCAGACGCCTTTTGCAATAAGCCAGCAACGCTATCGTCTATCTTTTCGCTCCAGTTCACAATTCTCGTCTGAGTTGCTTTGAGCCGACGCATGTAAAAATGTAGCGTATTGATGTGAATTTTGCTGGTGTCTATATCGCATTTTATTGCCGCATTGATTAAGTCCTGCAGGCCGAATTGCGCTTCATTATCTATAAAAATCAAATCGGAGGGGGTAACGTCTTGCGCAACGCCCTCGGACCTGAGTCTGGCTATGAACTTGGCCGCAAATTGGGCTTGATCCAACTCATTGACATTAGTTGATGACAACGGAAGGCTTTTGTCCGACTTAAAAACGTCGCTGCGCGTGATTACAAACTTAAATGGAATGTGGTTAAGCTCTTCGAAAATCCGTTTCATGTTCGGTAGATCGGACTCATCGAATGGATTAGTCGCGTTGATCAGATAGAGCAGCATACTGGCTAGTGGGAGAATGTCTTTAACCATCGCCCCCACCTTGCTGGGGTCGCCAGTGCCTGGTGTGTCTATTAATACTGTTTCTCTAAGAATCTCGTGTTCGATCAAAGAAACTTGGACGTTTAAATCTCCTTGGCTTTCTGCGGGCAGTATTTTCTTCGCATTATTGCTGTGGCTAATAAACGTTACGCCTTGATCAGTGGGATGAAGATCAATTGCTCTAATCTCATTCGCAAGCAAGCTGTTGATGGTCGATGACTTGCCTGCAGAATAGTGGCCAACTAGCGCGAGATAACGCATGTCGCGTTCAGATCGCGAATATTGCTCAAGACTGCGGTATATATTTTCCAATTCATTCGTACATGCTTTCATATCTGCACTAGCGTCGATTTCATCTCGCAAACCGAAATCCTCATGATTGACCAATGAACGTAGTTCACTAGCCTTTTGAAGCAGAGTTGACGTGATCTGATCGTTTTGAATTGAACTGTTCATGTATAGAGGCTCTAACGATTTCGTGGACAAATTGAAGTATGAAATTGAAATGCCAAGAAGGTCAGTCTTCGCGAGATTGGTAAGATCCTATGAATTTCGCGCCACGCTAAATAATTTCGCTAAAAGCGATATTTTTTCTTGATTTTCGAAAAGAAGCCCCTTACTTGGAACTTGTTATGGTAGTCCATCTCGTACCTGTCCTATACTGGGGCTTCGAGCCCCGTGGGAACTCAGCGTTCCCGACTAACGTCCGTGCCTCAGATGTCGCCGGTGCCGTCGCGCCGCGCCCTCAGGCCGGGCGCGGCTTATTAGGGGTAAAACTGCTGCTGATCGAGATCTTTCATTCCTACAGGCGCCGAATCCTCGGCGGGAACGAAAGGTTAAAACCATGGATAGCAACCATAACCAACGGCAGCGTCGTGATCCGTCGCGTTGGCGGTACATTTTCAAAGGTGTACTGCTCATGGCGCGGGCGATCTATTGGCTCATTCGCTTCTTCACCGGAGGCGGAATTGGCTAAGCGGCGACCCCTTTTAATTGAGGCTTATGATGAGTGATCAGGTAAGACGGCCTTTGGTAAACCAAGCACTATATCTTGCAAGATTGTACTGGGGATACAATCAGGGAGAGATGGCTTCGGCCGTCGGAGTTTCTCAATCAGTGATTTCTGAAGTGGAGCGCGGCCATAAATCGGTTTCGATGGATCTGCTCGAACGTTATGCGGTCGCATTGAACGTAAAGATGTCTAACCTTCTTTTCTTCGCGGAAGAACTTGAGGGAGTTCCAACTCCCACACGCGGTAAGACAATTATTGCGCGAAAAGTCTTGGAGTTTTTGGATGGTATCGCGCCGAAAGAAAAAACCGCGAATTGAGATCTATGGGCTAGATAGATCACCTTTCGCGCATCGGCTCACGCAACTGAAGTTTGCGCAACTGATCCGAATGCCGTTGAGCGAGCTCAAGGGGCTAATCAAATATAAGTCCGCATTTGTTACACAGAAAGAACAACAATCAGGTGGGAAAACTCGACCTGTTTGTTACCCGACTGGACGTCTGAGACTGGTCAATGAAAAGATCACCTATCAACTGCGAAAGGTCCGGCTCCCAAAGTATGTGATGAGCCCTCGGCGCGGCATTGGTCAAAAACAGAACGCTGAGTTCCACGCATCGGGACGGCAAATTCTCAAACTAGACCTCAAGCAGTTCTATCCATCGATCTCCAGAACAATGGTCGCTCGATTCTTCAGAGACCGATTATCCATGCACCCTGACGTAGCGGGCCTTTTGACTGAGCTTCTCACCTATGAAGACCGGGTGTTCTACGGAGCGCCGTCTACCCCCGTTTTGGCGGTTCTCACCCATCAAGAACTTTTCGATGCGATCAATCGTGCTTGCGTGGCGCACGGAACCGAGATGTCGCTTTGGGTGGATAACTTCATTATCTCGGGCGATGAGGTCCCTGGTGCCCTTCTCAATGAGATGAGGAAGATCATCGCAAAGCACGGGCATCGGTCTCACGACATCAAGTTCGAACAAACTAATCGCAAAGTTTCGATAACCGGCATTGACGTCCGAGATGGCGTTCTGCACCCACCCAACAAGAGCGACGTTGCTATACGAGACCTAGAACGAGAACTGCACATCACTAAAGACCCTGACCGATACGAAATGGTTGCAAATAAGCTTCTCAGCCGGTTGGGGGGTCAAATGCACATTCTTGGGTCTTCGTCGGAACGAGGAAGAAAAATCGCTCAGCGAATGAATACCATTCGCCAAAAGCGGGACAAAGCCCGGCGTGCGGTGACTTTGAAGTGAGTCTTTTGCAATTGCCGAGTTTGCAACTGACCTCAGGCCGCGTTTAGCACCCAACCCATACAGGGTTGTGATCATCATCTTAGGAATAACAAAGCCCCGCCGTAAATCCAGCGGGGCTTCTCGTTTTTTGAGGGGTTGGAGCCGTCTAATCGTTTGACACCACTTCCGCCCCAGTCATGACCACCCAGAACTCATTCGGTGGAGCTTTCTGGGCAAAGGCCGCATCAGCGCCTCTCGCTCCATTGCCTCTCGTCGAGCCAATCTCAAACGGCTTGGCGTAAGTCTTGTCACCCACGGACAATCGAACTTCACCCGACACGCCGTCTGGCGCGTTGCCGCTATAGAAGTTTACCCCGATGACCGTCTCGGAGAGATCCACGGGCGCGTGCAGCGTGATCGACTCTAGGCCATTCAGGAGGTCACGCCCATTGCGGTAGTCGCGATAAAAGCGGCCTTCATTGGTAAGCACATTGCCGTAGAAGACCGTTTCGGCTTCGTCGTGGGGACGCACATAGATGTCCATATCGCATGCACAGCTCCAATTGATCCCGACTTCCACATCGATTGCCCGGCGGGCTTCAGATGCACTGAGAGGCGTCTCCGCAATCGGCCGTTCATGGATCGGCGCCCCCGGCGCACGGTCCAAACCCACGTGGATCATTTCGAGCTTATCGGATGAGGATCGCTCGAAGGTCAGCGCAGGTTCATCGATGCCTGAATGAACGCGCGCAATAAGTTGCTCCCGGTCCGTATTGAAGGTCACCAGGGGCGACCCAAGCGTTTCAACCGTTAAGGCATTGAACCGGTGAACCATGCTTTCATGGCGGCTGTTGCGAACCCACTCATAGCCATCGGTGGTAATGTGAACCGGTGTACCTTTCAGGGCTCCGTCCAGTCCAGCCATACCGTATGGGGATTGCCCCTGAGAGGCAGTGATATGCCCGTCAGACGGAATGTGCCCGACAGCCATAGTCGTTGACGGTTCATCCACATGGTTATGGATAGGTGAGCCGAAGATCGCGATTGCATCAATCGCTTCCATATCAAGCGACTGAGCCATCATCCGATACGTGCGCGGTAGATCCAATTGACCCGCAACTGCGCTAGCGTTGGCTTGTTCGGCGAGGTTCAGAAGCGTGCCAACACACGCCCGGTTATAGGTCAGCTTGGCCTTGTCTGATCCATATGCCCGGCGCTCAGGCACCGTGAACGTGCAGAGCGTCTTGGTCGTGAGGCCATCGAGAAAGATGGCTGTCTCACCAAGCTCAACCGCAGACGTGGCTAGCTTAATAGCGTCCATCACTTCCATGCGTTTGGCTTCGGGCTCCCCATTCGGAGAAAGCACAATGGCAAGATTGTCTGCCTGGGCGAGCGGGGCGATGGACGCGCCTGACAAGAGTAGGAGTGCGAGCGGGTACAGATTGAGTTTCATGATATTTCTCACTTTCTAGGGCTTAGGATTTTGGGGAGGATTGCATGTCGCGCAGGATGCTGATCGCTTCGCCGATATACGACGCACGGGCGGCTTCCATGCGGGTGACACGCGCTTCTTGATCGTTCGCGACACGCGTCAATTCTTCGATGGGTTCTTCCAGCTCTTGGACGCGCAGGTCTGCGAGGTGCCACTCTGGATTCACGCGGCTATAGCTCGATGAATAAGTCGCTTGCTTGCGGTCTATCGTCAGGAAAAGCGACGCACCGATGACAATCTCTGCGGTGATCTGGACGATGTTGCGCAAACGATTGATGGCTGCTTCGCTACCGGATTCTCCACCGCCATGGGCGAGCACGTCCCAATCAATTTCTGCGCTCGCACCCTCGAACGATAGCGCAAAGAGCACGATCCAAATTAGGATGAGGGTCACCGACAAAGCGAACATACTCATCGCGTAGAGGTGGCGCGACGTATCAAAGTGGAAGAGATGGTATCCAGACTTGATAGCAATGGCCGCCGCAGGCACCAAAGCGCCCAGCATCCACGCCAAATAAGGTTGCTCAATGAACACTGGAATGCCGCTACCCAAGATTGTTGCGACGACGTTTGAGGCGCCGAGACCCAGCAAGGTGATCGCTGCGGCTGCGCACATAATGACAATCAGTTTGTCGTAGCCGTTCCATTCCTTGAATGGGACGTCGGCGCCTTTCGGCATGTCATCCGCGCCGTCCCGGAACCGCGCCATGTTTTCTCGCTCATTGAGACCGTCGCGCTTGGCTTTGCTCTTTCTGAGACGCTCTAAAGCATCGTCCAGTGACACCTTGGCTTGTTTTGCCATCAACTGGGCTTTGCGAAGGATATCACCGTTTATAGATGTCCACTTGTGGGTCGCTTGTTCTTCAACAAAGCGCTGCGCGTCCGGTTTGTCTTTGTTCTGCCGAGCGAGATTAGCGTCATGCTTCACAGGCTTGAGTCCAAGCCCGGAGCCGTCATCGCGGCGCGGATTGAGAGATTTGACAGTCATATGTGAGCCCCAAGAGGTTGCAGGACAGGAGCGTCCAGCCTCGCTTGAAGCGTTTTTGGGCAAGCTTTTCGGGCGGGTTATCTCACGTTCTGGCCCGCAAAGTTTGCGGATACACCGTCAAATTTGGTACAATGGATAAGGTAGAAAGTGAGGATGTGTGGAAGAAAACAAGCGGCATAGCCGCGTTGAATTTGATGACCTTCAGGGAGAGCTGTCCGGCTCAAGCAACAAGGCTGCCCGTTTCCTAGATCCAGATAAATCACCACGTGGGCGCAATGCTCAAGATAAAGAGGCTCGCGAGCGCACCTTTCAAACACAGCTCGACCTAATAATGCTCAATCCCGACTACGCGATTGCCCACACCCGAGTGTCTGGTCTTATCGATGATGCACAAGACAAACTCTCCGCAGCGATCGACAAAACCGCGCAGCGGATCGAACACTTAGAAGACGTCATCGCGGACATGGAGGACCGAACCACCAAACTGCCTGATGGAACGCCAGTGTTCCGGTCTGCTGATGGCTCGGTGCGAGCATCAGATGGGCGCAAACTTACTCAGGCAGAGGCGGTAGCGCTCACAAATCCGGATAATCTTCTCTCATATGAGCAATACAAAGCGGCCCGCGATGCGTTGCAAGGCGCACGGTCACGTCAAGATGGTCTAGCGGGAAAGCAAACCATCATTGACGATGCGCGCCGCAGAATGGATGATCCCGACAACCCTCCATCCCGGGATGAGTTGGATGACATCGAAGATGATGTGACCGAAATCATCCGAGATTTGGAATCCGCGAATTCGCTGCGTCCAAAATTTCGAGACGCTGCGTTCGCGCCAGCAGACGATCTACTTGCAGATCTTGACCTGGGAGACGATGGCATCAACCCTCATATCGGTGGACAAGCGCGCTGAGCTACCGCCCAGACCATCGCACCCGTCGGCAAGTCCGGATATCGACGAACACCCGCGACAAGCGTTTCTTTCCCGGTTCCCGCGCCGAAATACCATTCTGCAATGCACGCGCTCATTTCCGGAGCTGTTCCAGACAGTACCGTCACTGCTTGAGTCACGGCGCCATGTATCCAGGCCTGCTGTTGCTTCATCGGGAGGGCCGCCAGATCTCGGTTCAGAAGTTCACGCGGTGCTTTGTCGCCAATTACAGGATGCGCATTCGCATTCTGCGCGACTGCCAGACTTGGTGTCGCTAAAGCCATCAGAGCGCTGAATACGATTGTATGCGCTTGTCTCAATTACGTTCCATTGGGAGATTTTGTGGCGTAGATTGAAGCACTATCTGAAACGCTCGTATTTTCAGGCGTTTTACCGGCTGAGAGCATACTTCCAGCCAGTGTCCCGAGGAGGAAGCCTTATGGGACAGTCGAAATCAAAGAAAACAAAGGAAGAGTGCCGCTATGCGCATGGCCTATGCTCGTGTTTCTTCTGCCGATCAGTCTCTTGCGCTTCAGCGGGATGCCCTGGCGCGTGCGGGCTATGACGAGCTATTTGAAGATCATGGCGTCAGCGGCGTCGCAGCGAAGCGACCAGGACTAGAGGCGGCTCTGGAATGCCTTCAACCGGGGGATACACTGGTAGTATGGCGACTCGATCGCCTCGCGCGATCCATGCGGGAACTTGTAGATATCGTCGACGACTTGAATCACCGTAAGATTGGTTTTCTATCGATCTGTGAGCACATCGATACAAGTTCCGCCGTCGGCGAACTGATTCTACATGTATTGTCGGCAATTGCTCACTTCGAGCGCCGATTGATCCAGGAACGCACAATTGCTGGGATAAAGGCGGCCAAAGAACGGGGGGTCGTATTTGGAAGGCAACCCGTTTTGGAGGAAAGTGAGATAAAAAAGGCAAAAGCAATGATCGCGAATGGAGAGGCTGTGGCGAACGTAGCAAGGTCTCTTCAGGTGGGTCGCTCAACGTTATATCGTTATCTGAAGAGTCAATCGGGATAGAAAAAAGCCCCGCGCGAGACGGGGCTTTCATATGCTATTTAGTTAGTCCGATTGGATCACCATCGATCTTGAATGCGAGGTCGAAAAGTTGATAGCGAAGCTCCAAACACTTGTTAGGAGCTCGTAGCGGCATTCGGTCTGAATACGCCTTGATATCTGTTCCCCAGCGATAGTCCATGGAACCAAAGAATGCGTCCTCGTAGATGCCGGGATAGACTATAAACTCCTCTCCGGTGTGCAAATAGATTGGTGCATCCAACTCGTGAAAGAGCTTTTGATCTAGCCAATCTATAAGGCCTTGTCGCGAACACCCAAGAGCCCTAATTTTCTGAGCAAGCAACTGGGTGTAACCAGGCGTGAGCAAAATATCCGAGGGCGTAATCAAATAAACGAAGTCATCACGTAGTTCTGTAGTCATTTTGGTTGTCCTCAAAAGTGACAACCCCGGGGTCTTCAAGTGCCACCACGTGTTTGGCCAAAACGCGCGGTCACCAAGGCTTCTTTGCCCAGGTGCAAAGCTTATTTTCACCACCTAAATGTCCTTTGCAAAGGATGCGAGAGGGGTATAAAAATACCAATAAATACAGTATCTTTTGCGTTTTTGCTCTTGGCTGTGCTATAATCAATGCATGACGGTGAAGTACCTTCATAGAGACGAGGAAACGGGAGCCATTTTTCCAATCGAAGTCGGGAAATTTGAAGAATTTCTAGGGCGATCACACCTGAGCGACTATCTCATGGACCTCCAGGAACCCCAGCCTGGAACATATGATGTCGATCTAGACCGTTGCCTTGTGAAATGGGTGGGAACAGCAGATACTCTGCAAACTGTTAGTGCTGAAATTCCCTCATTGGAGATTTCAGATGTGTGCACGGGACACATCTATTTCCGTCACTTTAGAGACTCAGGGAAAACTCACCGGTTCGACGGTCCCGCGATTATTTTTGATGATGGTAATTTCGTCAGAGAAGAATTTTGGGAAAAGGGCGTCGAACATAGAGAGAGTGGTCCACAGACCATAATTTCAGACAAGCGCGATGGTTTCGTTTACGAAGAGATCTATCGAGAACGAGGAGATTTTCATCGAATCGGTCAGCCAGCGCGCGTGAGATTCAATGAACAGACGAGAGTTCTTGAGTATGAATTCTTCTACGAAAATGGACAAATGATCCATCCTCCTAATCCCTCCATCGATCATCAACTTTGACTGGAAACCAATAAACAACGGTGCAATATGGATTCTGTCCAATAGAGATGGAAAGCAACATGATCGATGCTGACTCTGCTAAAGTCAAAGCAGAAGCTCTCAGAAAAAAATGGGAAAAAATTGGAGGACGTCATCGGGTTCCCGCGATCGAAAAGATTCGTAGTGCTTTCAAAGAAATG
>JBCBGJ010000075.1:0-9166 GCA_038526925.1 Pseudomonadota bacterium | reverse complement strand
CTTAAGCGTTCCGGTGCACACAATGTGCAACTTTTGCATCCAAGCGAACCGGAAGCGCTTGAAGCGCTCAAAGAGCAAATGGATTGTGTGTTTGTCGACGCCCCCTGCACCGGGACTGGCACTTGGCGCCGACGACCCGATACCAAGTGGCGGGTCAAACCCAAGTCACTCGAAACGCGTATTTCTCAACAAGATGAAGTTCTGTCCAAGGCCGCCGATTATGTAAAACCTGGCGGACGGCTACTTTACGCGACTTGTTCCTTCTTGGTCGAAGAAGACGAAGACCGCGTAGATGCTTTTTTGGCGGAAAACTCTGGCTGGGTTCAAGAAGATGCGGTTGATCATGCGCGTGAAAGCGGACTGCTAACAGATGAAGGCATCGCCGTCATAAAAGCCGGGCAGGGGCCATCCGGGAGCGTTCGACTCACCCCTCGTAGCGCTGGGACAGATGGCTTCTTCTTTTCTGTCCTTCGCCGACAAGGTTAATGCAATCCCGGTAAATTTCGGCCTCAGTTTTGCGCCAAATTTAGCTCAGTCTGTCACCTATGTTCACAGACTGGGAGGGCGATCATGGCAGTTAAAACGGAAAATGGTATCACGACACTTACACCCACCGCTTGGAAATGGATCCTCGGCGGCGTCGCGATCATCTTTATGTTGCCTGGCTTTGGTTTGATTGTCGGAGGGATCTTTTTCCTTGTTGCGGCTGGTATTCTCCAGCGTCTTGAACTCTCCAAAGACGGGATCAAGATCCGTAATTGGTGGTCTGCGAAAACCTATCGCTGGGAAGAGATCACGGATTTTCGGGTCTACAAAGTGAAGTCTGGGCTGATTACCGCCGCCAATATGGTCTCGTTCACGCACGTGAACAAAGAAGGCACCATGCTGGGCAAAGCTGCCAAGTTTCTGGCTGGAGGAACTCACTCGATCCCCGCCGTCGGCATGAAAGCCCCGAAATTGATCCAGCTTATGCAAGCCTACAAGCTTGGCTATGTGCCCGAAGATAGTCCGGCTTCGGATATGGCGCCGCCGCTGCTGACACCGCAACCTCAGGGCTCGCCAGCTCAACGATCTAAACCATCGGCTCCACGTCCTCGCGTCGTCCCTGCAACACCACGAGCGCACAATATGCCATCAAAACCCGCCGCGAGTTTTGGCAATAAGCGCAAATCGTCCACGCCGCTGGTTCAGGATGGTGGCGGACTGTTTGGACGTCGCCGCCCGGACTCTCCTTTCGGATCCTGAATTGCCCCAGTTGAGGCCCGCGCGGGACTCAGCTAAAGGGCCACATGGCTGAACAGAAACACGAACGCGCGCTGATTATCGACTTCGGAAGTCAAGTCACTCAGCTGATCGCCCGGCGGCTCCGCGAGAGCGGTGTTTATTGCGAAATCCATCCCTTCAATAAGGTCGATGGTGCTTTCCTGAAGTCCTATGATCCGCAAGCGGTCATTCTTTCGGGAGGGCCATCTAGCGTGACTTGGGAAGACAGTCCGCGAGCCCCGAAAGAAGTCTTTCAGCTCGACGTGCCTGTGCTCGGCATCTGCTACGGTCAGCAAGTGATGATGGAACAATTAGGAGGCCGCGTCGAAAGCGGGACAAGCCGTGAGTTTGGTCGTGCATTCATTGAAAAAGTTGAAGATGACAAGCTGCTAGATGGCTTGTTTGAAGCCGGCGCTGAAGAACAAGTCTGGATGAGCCACGGCGATCATGTCGCGGAAATGGCGCCGGGTTTTAAGGTCATTGCGAAGTCACCTGGCGCTCCGGTGGCAGCGATCGTCGATCCGGATCGGGACTTCTACGCGACGCAATTCCATGTCGAAGTCGTCCATACTCCTAAAGGCGCGCAGATCTTGCGTAATTTCACCCACGAGATTGCTGGCCTGAAGGGCGATTGGACCATGGCGGCCTATCGCGAAGAAGCGATTGAAAAGATCCGGGCGCAAGTCGGTTCAGGTCGCGTTATTTGTGGTCTTTCGGGCGGTGTAGACAGTTCAGTCGCGGCGGTGCTGATCCACGAGGCGATCGGCAGCCAGCTAACCTGCGTTTATGTCGATCATGGCTTGATGCGCATGAATGAGAGCGAGCAAGTCGTCACGCTGTTCCGCGAGCATTACAACATTCCCCTCGTCCATGTGGATGCATCTGATTTGTTCCTCGGCGAGCTAGACGGCGTGAGCGACCCTGAGCGCAAGCGTAAGATTATCGGAAAACTATTCATTGATGTGTTTGAAGCGGAAGCGAAGAGGATTGGCGGTGCAGACTTCCTTGCGCAGGGCACGCTGTATCCAGATGTGATCGAAAGCGTGAGCGCGATCGGCGGACCGTCCGTCACGATCAAAAGCCATCATAATGTCGGCGGCTTGCCTGAGCGTATGAATATGCAATTGGTCGAGCCGTTGCGTGATTTGTTTAAAGACGAAGTCCGTGCGCTTGGTCGCGAGTTGGGTTTGCCGGACGCATTTATCGGCCGCCATCCTTTCCCCGGACCAGGGCTTGCGATCCGTATCCCTGGCGAGATCACCCGCGAGAAAGCCGACACGCTGCGCAAGGCGGATGCGATCTATCTTGAAGAGCTCCGAAATGGCGGGCTTTACGATCAAATCTGGCAGGCTTTCGCGGTTTTGCTCCCGGTCAATACGGTTGGCGTCATGGGCGATGAGCGGACTTACGAGAACGTCCTCGCCCTCCGTGCGGTAACTTCTACAGACGGGATGACGGCGGACTATTTCCCGTTCGAGCATGATTTTCTCGGCCGAGTTGCGACGAGAATCATCAATGAAGTCAAAGGCGTGAATCGAGTTGTCTACGACATCACTTCAAAGCCGCCAGGGACTATTGAGTGGGAATAGCTCGAAGAAATTTCGTTAACGATTTCAATCTGCAACTCTTAATGACGTAAATTTAAGGCCGGGGAATGCCGGCTTTAGGTATCGTCTTAGGAGGTTGTTAAGGCCCAGCACCGATTTTCAGTAGGGTTAATATTCGGGCCGACTTTGTTAATGGGATTGGGCAAATGAGTAGAAGATCGGTGCGCTGGGGCGCAGACATTGGCTATCAATCAGCCATCAAGAATTTCAAATCTAAAGAGTCGTTGCGCAAGCACGGTCTGAAGGGAAAGCTCTCAGAGGGCGATCTCGGTTTTAGCCGTGGGCGAACGCGTAAGATTGCTCAAGAAGACGCTGAAGATGCTGTTCCAGCCTCTGACGCGATGACAGAAGATCAGTGGAGCGAGCGCGAGCAAGAAATTGCCGAGCGCGCAGGCGGTGTTCGCCGAGGCCTCGAGACTTGGATGAGCGGAACGGCGGCAAGCGTCCGCAACTTTATCCAAGACTGTACTCCTGCGGATATCCACCCTGAGCACTTACGCGAAGTTATCAAAGCGGAAGAGAATGAATTCCGTCACTATGAAGTGGATGATGCGGAAACGGCGCGAGACCACCATGATGCGACCGTGATCGAATTGCAGCATTTCAAGCAGCAGCACGGCGACCGCATCGGGAAGCGCACCCCGGACATTAAAAAGAATGTCGAGCAGACGCTGGCTATCCTGCTTTTGATCATGATTGTCGAGGGCTGTTTCAACGCGCTCTTGTTCAAAGATGCACAGTCTTCCGGACTTATGGGCGGAATGATGGTCGCCTTCGGAATCAGTGCTGTTAATGTCCTAACCGGCGTTCTCGCTGGCTTCTTCGGTCTTCGATACCTTAATCATCCTGAAAAAGGATTCCGGATTGCGGGCGGTGTGATCGCTGGCCTCCTGATCTTCTTTGGCATCATGCTGAACTTCTTTATCGCGCACTTTCGTGACGCGGTTGAGATTAGCCTGCACGCCGCCCAAGACGCGGGCTCGCTCGCAGGTTTTTCGATGTTTGACATCTCTCCGGGTGCTGTGATCGGGGGCATGTTCCCAAACATATTTGGCTTGGACTCACTGGTCGCGATCGCACTTCTATTGATCGGTCTCACCATCTTCGGTGTGGCAATTTATGAAGGCTACGACCGTATTTCGGATCGTTACCCTGGCTACGGCCGCGTCTGGCGAAAAGAGCGTTTGGCGTACGAAAAACGCCAGGAGGTGCGGAACGGTGTTCGCGACGACCTATCCGACTACTTCACGCGTTGCCGGTTTTGGTTTGAAACCCAGCATAAGCGTCATACAGCTGCGAAGCGCGAGATCGAAAAGTCGCTCAATGAACTTGATGCGCATCGCGATCGCGCCGTCGGGATCGCCGCGAAAGCAGGTGATCAGGAACGATCCCTCAAGATCGCGTATCGCCAAGCTCATCGCCGCGCCCGTAACAAATTCCGCGATAAGCTCGGCGAGCAGGCGGACATTCCGGCCTATTTCGATGAGATCGTCACACCGAACCTCCCAGCCTTCGATCTCTCCAAGGAGCGTGAGCAAGCAAACGCGGCGATCAAGACGATCGAACAGAATCTGACGGCGTTAAACCTGACCCGCGAATGGCTCGAAACCCATATCCAGAGTGTCCAGAAAGGACTCTCTTCCATCCAGAAGCAGGTGAATAAAGAAGTCGCAAAGGCCCGTGACGTCCGTATGGCGCGCGAGCAGCAGAGCGATGTTCGGTCCGCCTGAAAAGAAGATCCGGAGGTAAACGATGCCCCGAGCTAGAGAAAAAGGGCCTTGGTTTTGGCGCGGTGCGATTGGCGTCATGCTCTTAACAGTCATTGGCCTGTTTTCGGTTGCGGCGTTTAACGCAGCGCCTGCGCTAGACCCCGAAACCGAATGCCGGATGGATCGCCGTGACCCGTCCCATACCATTCTACTGATCGACCAGTCTGATCCGTTCTCTGAGAATGACCTGGCCTGGGTAGACGAACTGATTGACGCCGAAGCGCGCGCCCTGCCGCGATTTGGGCGTTTGACGGTTGTGCTTCCTAACAGCGAGCAGCCATTCGATCCGAAAACGCTCTATGCGCATTGCTCTCCGGGAAGCGTCGAGGACGCTAATCCTATTTTGCAGAACCCACGCATGATTGATGATACATGGCGCGAGCATTTCTATCAGCCGCTTTCATCGACGATTAGCGAAACCCTGACGACAACGAGCCAGCCGAGTTCGCCTTTGTTTGAAGCACTGTATTCCGTCGGCGACCGCGCAGATTTTCAATCCAACCGAGAGAACCGCCGTTTGGTAATCGTCTCAGACCTGATGCAGCATTCTGAAGCGTTTTCGTTCTATCGGAGCGGCGCTGATCTTGCGGCTTACTCAGAAACGTCAATCGCAAGCCAGTTACCCGGCTTCGACGGCGTTGATGTGGTTGCCCGCATTGTGCCGCGCCAAGAATACGATTTGCCAATCAGCGAACTGAAGGCGTTCTGGCGAAGCTATTTCGAGAAAACCGGCGCGACGTTCGGCTCCACGAATTAGAGCCGAGAGATCGCGCTGACGGGCGCATCGAGCAAGAACAGATCTCCGAACCTTTGGACCTGTCCCGTAATTGATATAGGGTCAGCAACATAGGGGAGGAGGTCCTTATTGTGTCCATATCCGCCCGACGTCATGATCATGAGAGCCGACTGATCTTGCGGATCTTTGACATAAAATGCCGGAGGCAGGCCGCTTCGGATACATAGGCTGGCGCAAGATTTGTGAACTTTGCCTGATGATGGCCGCATCGCCCCGAACCAGCATTTCGTATCGAGGATCTCGCCATCTAGAGCCACCTGCATCAGAGGTTCAGGTGTTGGGAAGGCGAGACTGCCAGTATCACCGCCTTCATCCTCGCGGATCCAGTCCAGGCCATCGATGGCAGCAATCATGCTGTGCGGACCGCGCTGTATCAACGATCCCTGGACGATGACGGGTTTGCCGGCGAGGGCGCCGATTTTTGCGCTGACACCGCATTTGCCTTGGCAGCCTAGAAGCGCCGTTCGCGGTGTCCCGTCTAAATCAAGAGTACGCAGCATGGCGTAGGGCTCTGCTGTCGCAATACCCCGCCACTCGCGAATCTCGCCCATATTCCAAGTGCCTTTTCCAACTGGGTTTTGGAGGGCGGCAATGCCGGCTGCGGTGGCGGCTGTCCCAGCTAACAGCCCAATACCCGCGCCAAAAAAGAACCGTCTGTCGACTTTCGGTGTGTCGGCCCAGCCGATGAAGAAGTCATCTTTGCTCATGCGGTTGCTCCGATCTGGCTTGGAGTTTGGGGTGTGCCCGGCGCATTTGGCTCGGGATTGACGTAAACGACCCCCTTCACGATCTGGGTCGCATAAGTGGCGATCTTTTCGGTAAAAGGCGGCGGGCTCTGGCCATCTTCCATCCGGTATTGAAAACCGTGCCAAGGGCAGGTGATACAGCCGTCAACGATTTTCCCTTCGCCGAGCGGACCACCTTGGTGGCGGCAAACGTTCGAAACAGCCGAGATTTTGTCACCATCTCTAAACACAGCGATCGCCTCTCCCTTCAGGGGGCGAACGATCTTTGCGCGCGCATCCTCCATTTCGTCGATTGCAGCGACTTTTAGCCAGCCTTCGCGAGCGGTTCGATCAGAGGGCCGCATCGCAGCAATCCCGGTTAGAACATGCAGGCCGACGACCGTGATCGTCGAAGCAGCGAGTAGAGCAACATAGATCGGGCTCTTATTGAACTGAATCGCGCCGAGCGCGATGTGAATCACCAAAAGTGCATACGCAAAGTAGACCCCCATATGCAGCGCTTTCCACAGACCTGGGCCAAGATTGGCGTTCCAGAAATCGTGGCTGGTGGCGGCCATCAAAAACATGACGATTAGAGCTACAAAGCCAAGAACTTCGAACGGGAACCCGGAGAGGCTTTCGTAGCGAGGGTTGGATATGAAGATGGAAACAAGCGGATTGGTTTCAGAGAACCCGTGATACCACATGATGACGAGTGCTGCGTGGATCAGTGCAATGAAGAAAGTCGTCACCCCCAAATGGCGCCGATTGTAAAGAAACGGTTTGAACCGGTTTGTCATGCGGGCCAGCGGCCCGATGCAGAGGATGAATGTGAGGAGCAAGAAAGCCAGCGTTCCGGTCGCGCGGATCATGGCTTGTACAGGGTGGATGCTCTCGCCCGGAGGCTGATACATTTGTCCGATGACGATGAAGAGAACCAGATAGAGCGCGATGCCTGCAAGCATCCAGAGGTCGAAGCGCTTTTTGAACGGCGTCCACTGCACCGACTTATAGTCATGGGACATTAGCTCGCCTCCTCAATCAGAAGACTTGGAAGGGTCTCGTTTACGGGGGCGTCTGGACGGTTCAGAACTGCGAGCACCAAGAC
Organism: Pseudomonadota bacterium; assembly: GCA_038526925.1. Taxonomy (GTDB): domain Bacteria; phylum Pseudomonadota; class Alphaproteobacteria; order Caulobacterales; family Hyphomonadaceae; genus Henriciella. The sequence goes on along the minus strand of JBCBGJ010000075.1, from coordinate 1,898 downwards.
CCAGAATATAACAGGGCCTAGAACAGCCCAGATTGCGAAATGTATCCGTCGATGAGCACGTTTCATGAGATCGGTGGCTCCTTCTGCGCGAACAGTTTTGTGAGCATCAGGGGCCAGAGGCCAATGACACCAGGCATAATCATCAGTCGCACCCGAATGGGCATGCCTTTTCCTTTGGCTGCTGGGTCAATCCGCCCCGCGCCGCCGAACAAAAAAGCTAGGGAAACCAGCAAGCCGATGGCGCAATACACTCCAAGGCCTAAAACGAGGAAGTTTGCCGCTGCCTCACTCATCGGTTTACTCCAGCAAAAGGAACGCCGGATAAGTCCGCCATCTCACGACTAAAGGTCGTCAGGTCATCGATATTGAAGTCCGTCAGTTTCTCGTGCCCGCAGGCACGGGCCATGACTTTCATCAAATCCGTTGAAGCCTCGAAGAAATTTTTCAGACGCTGCGCCGATTTCTCGATCACCAAACGCGACACCAAGTGAGGCTTCTGCGTCGCGATCCCGACCGGGCAATTGTTGGTGTGACAGGCCCGCATCGCGATACAGCCAATCGCTTGCATCGCTGCGTTGGAAACAGCGATCGCGTCGGCGCCCAGCGCCATGGCTTTTACAAAATCCGCGGGTTTCCTCAGGCCGCCAGTGATGACGAGCGACACATCGCTCCGACCGCTCTCATCTAAGAATTTTCGCGCGCGGGCGAGCGCAGGAATCGTCGGCACCGAAATATTATCTCTGAAAATGATTGGGGCCGCCCCTGTGCCACCGCCGCGGCCATCTAGGATGATGTAATCCACCCCAACGAGGAGCGCTGCTTCAATATCTTTTTCAATGTGCTGCGCAGAAAGCTTATAGCCGATTGGAATGCCGCCGGTTCGGTCGCGCACTTCATCTGCGAAGTCTTTGACTTGCAAACAGTCTGTCCAATCCGGGAAACGCGGGGGAGAGATTGCGGCTTCGCCTTCTTTGAGGCCGCGTACCTCAGCGATTTTGCCTTTAACCTTTTCGCCCGGGAGATGTCCGCCTGTGCCCGTCTTGGCACCTTGGCCGCCTTTGAAATGAAAGGCCTGGACCTTTTCGAGCTTATCCCAGGAAAACCCAAACCGCCCGGACGCAAGCTCGTAAAAGTACTTTGAACAGGCTTCTTGCTCCTCTGGCAGCATGCCACCTTCTCCTGAGCAGATGCCCGTACCGGAAAGCTCAGCGCCGCGAGCCAAAGCGATCTTGGCGGGCTCAGACAGTGCGCCATAGCTCATATCAGAGACAAACAAGGGAATATCGAGATGCAAAGGCTTTTGCGCGTTCGGTCCTATGACGACCCGCGTATCAACCGGATCTTCGTCGAGCAGCGGAAACTTTTGCAATTGTGCCGTCAGAATTTGAATATCGTCCCATTTCGGCAGCTGATCCCGGGGAACACCCATGGAATCGGTCACGCCGTGGTGTCCGACCTTGCTCAGACCGTCGCGGGCATATTGTTGTATCAGATTATTGGTCGGTTCTGGATGCGGATCGTGACTGGGATCCTGATACAAGCCTAGATATTCGTCCCGTTGATAAGGCTGTGGGTTGGCATGCCCCCAAGCCTTGATCTCATTCGCATCGACGAGGACATCGCCATTCTCGATCCAGGCTTGGAACTTTGGGAGCGCCTCAGAATTCTCATACTCTGAGACGCCGCTATCAAGGCGGTAGTCCCAGTTATGAACACCGCAAATCAGATTGTCATTCTGATCGACATGGCCGTCCGACATGAGTGCGCCGCGGTGCAGGCACCGACCATAAAAAACCGATACTTCTTCGTCGAAGCGCACGACGACGAGATCAACTTCATCGACAACCCGAATATGCCATTGTCGGTGAAGTTGATCTCGTCGTCGTGCGCTTCGACGA
>JBCBGJ010000074.1:0-9239 GCA_038526925.1 Pseudomonadota bacterium | reverse complement strand
GTGCGCAGGTTTCGTTTAGTCGATACGGCGCCTCTTATCTGGTGGAGTTTATGTGCAATGATCGAGAAACGATCCTTGATGGGACGTGCATCAATGAAGCTGATGCGCTGGCCGAGGTAGAGAAACTGCTAATTTCGGGAACACAATGATGACGACACGTTGGGCCTTGATTGCTGCCTCCGCGCTCGCCTTAGCAGCGTGTGATGCAGTCCGCGTTCCGGGCGATGGCCGCGAAGCGCCAGCCCCGATTCCTGAAGGTGCGCCCGGCCCGCCGCCGCCAATGTTACCGGTCACCAATCCTCAGGACGGCGCCGATGACGTGAACGAGATGCCTGCCGTTGATACGAGTGATCCGGAGCCCGTGACCGAGGATCCCGTCGAGACGGAAGACCCGGTCGAGCCACCGGCTGAAGATACAGCCGAAACGCCGACCGAAGATCCGGTCGATGATCCGGACGGGCCGACGGAAGATCCGGTGGATGCCCCGGTTGAAGATCCTGTTTCTGAGGAAGACCCGCCGAGCGACACTGAGCCTGAACCAGATCCCGAGCCTGAACCCGAGACCGAGCCCGAGCCCGAGCCTGAAGAAGACGAGCCAGTTGTGTCGCCGCCGCCTCCACCGGCACAGGAAGTGAAGTTTGAGTATTTTGCCCCAGGTGATCTCCTGCCCGGGTCCGGTTTTGGGCGCGCCGACGACACGATATACGCCCCGGAGATGGTGTTTCCGATTAAGTCAGCGCCAACCTTTCTAAACTCTCAAGTTTATCGTCCAGGGGGCGGGGTCGGCGGCGATCAATGCGATGTCTCCAATTATTCCTACCCTTGGCGTGACAATTTCTGTGAGACGCGAACATCGAATAGAACCACGCCGCTATGTTCGCTCAACAAAGTCCATCAAGGCCAAGACTTGCGCACAGGAACGGCGTCTGAGTGTCTTCAAATGCGCGCGCAAACGCCGCGCGAACGAGGTCTTCATCAGGCCGTCGCGGTTGAGGATGGGATCATCCAATATATCGGATCCTACTCGCTCAAGCTGAAGGGCAGCGAGACTGGCTTCATCTATTCTTACGTCCACCTCAATATGCGCCGTTTGCAAGTATCAGCGATGGACACGGTCAAAGCCGGCGATGTGATTGGCGTGGTTTCGAACGATTTTGGCGGCACGCCGACGACCTATCACCTGCACTTTGAAATCAAAGCGCCGGTCGAAGGCGAAGGCATCGTGCACGTCCCACCTTACATGTCATTGGTCTCAGCCTATGAGCGGCGTGAAGGCGGGATTGGCCGAGTGGTCGAAGATGAAACAGTGGCTGTGGCGAGCGTCATAGATCTCGTCGATCCGAGTTGGCTGATTGATTAGCCTGCAACTGTAAATTTATCTGCAGATTCCTGTATAATATCAGGGCACGGACTTAGTCTTGCCAAAGTTTAAAGTCTTAATGACTTGTAAACGGCCTCTTTTTTGCGCCTAGTGATCTCAGTGCCACACGTAACGAGTACAAAAATATGCCAGCTGCTGAAAAGCTCCCCGTTGAATATGTCGATGCGAACACAAATGACGGGAAGCCAGTAGTGACGCTGATTGGCGCGGACATGTCCGAAGCCTATCTCGACGATGCCGAACCAAGTCCGACTATGGAAGCTCTTTCGCGCTTTTGGCAGCGTATCGTCGGAGCATTCAAGCTTGGATTGGTTTTAGTTTTAGTGGGCGGGTATCCCGCGATGACGTTGCTCAGCCACAAAGTCGACTCAAGCGCGATCGTCTTATCGTCTGCAACGCCTTGGTATTCAAATGATACTGGGACCGCCATGACCTTGCTTGGGCGCGAGCTTCAAGTCGCTGGTTGGGCGAATGATCGTTCTTGGTGGCATCCGCAAGCCCGACTGACCGCGCTGCCAGCTTGGCAGGATGGCATCACGGGTGCGCTCTCAGACTATGCACTACTCGCCTCGGAACACGCCGCGCGTGAGCCGGGTGCTCCGGACACGGATTTGCTCGCGGCGGCGCGTCTCCTCGTGCCGTCTCAAGAAGCAGAAGCCACGCCGCGTCTGAACGCGGCTGCTGAAGCCCTGCAGAGCTATGAAGGCCGCCTATCGCGTGGTCTTGCAGCTCAACCAAAGGGGCTGGGGGTGCTGCTGGATGAGCTCGCACTGTACAAAAGATGGGCGACTGACTCACAGACGCGGCTTCGTTCGAGCGTGGACCGCGCCGAAGCGTGGCCAGCCTCCAGCGCAGACATCGAAGCGATCTACATGTCCCGCGCCTATGCTCAAGTGGCATCTCAGCTGATGATGTCGTCGCTGATCCAGGAGCCTGATCTCGTTTATACCCGCGCGGCTGGTGAAGCCCGCGACCGCGCCATCTTCGCTTGGCGCCGGGCAGCCAATTTCAATCCGCTGGTGATTTCCAGCCAAGCCGGAACCGGTAGCTTCCTATCAGATCACCCGGCGGCGATGATGTTCTATTTGGCCGAGGTCAATACGGCGACGACTGAGTTCATCGACGCATTGCAAGCCCAGGCCGAGGAAACCATGGCGGTGGCGGAAGCAGCGTCAGCGGAATAAAGCCCGACGGCGGTCTATACCTTGAATTATTAGCCCTTTGAGCTCACTTACGCTGTGTGTAAGTGGCTGTAGAAGAGAGGCCTCGGCGATATGTTTATTCAAACCGAACCCACGCCAAATCCGGATACGTTGAAATTCCTGCCCGGTCAGGAGGTCACTGGTACTACGGGGCCCTATGATTTCGCGTCCGTTGAAGAGGCTGGAACAAGCCCGCTCGCGCAAGCGCTGTTTGATGTGCAAGGCATTGTCCGCGTCTTCCTGGGCAGCGATTTTATCTCACTCAGCAAAGATGTTGACGCGGATTGGAAACATGTTCGCCCCATGGCGCTTGCCGCGATCATGGATCATTTCGTGGCTGGATTGCCAGTTATGGCAACCGGCGGCGGATCCATTCCAGACGCTCACGAAGGTGCATCGGTGGATGATTATGAAGGTGATGCCGCAGAGATTGTCGGCGAGATTATTGAACTCATCGAGACCCGCGTTCGCCCGGCGGTTGCGCAAGATGGCGGTGATATCGTCTTTCACGGCTTCGACGAAGAGTCCGGCATTGTGCATCTCGCCATGCGCGGCGCATGTGCAGGATGTCCGTCCTCAACCATGACTCTGAAACAAGGCATTGAGAACATGCTCAAAGCCTATGTTCCCGAGGTCACAGCGGTCGAAGCTGCGCTGTAAATCTCGACCGATAGGTTGACTTCCCCGTTGCCAATAGGCGAGGCGACGGGATGAGTTCGAGCCTGTTTCCAATTGCCTTATGCTTACTGTCCGCGGTGACCGTCGCGGCGACGAACCTGTTCGTGAAACGCGGCGGAGATGTCCTGTCCACGCGCATGGTGCTCTCGATTGCAATGGCGCTCAGCGTGGTGCCGGTTGTTCCATTCGTTCCGCTGCCAACGCCAGCGGTTTGGGGGGCGCTGGCGATTTCTGTGGTCGTGCATTGGTTTTACCAATTCGCCATGATCCGCGCCTTGCATCGCGGCGACCTGTCACTGGTGTTTCCCGTCATGCGGGGGCTCGCGCCGCTGCTTACGGCGATTGCCGCCACCGTCATGTTGAACGAAACGCCAAGCCCGATCGGATGGCTCGGTCTGGTCATCGCGACGGGCGCCTTGATCGTGTTTGCCATGCCCGAGGAGAAAGGCGGCAAACACCCGCCTCTTAAGCAGGCGGCTTTGTTCTGGGCCATGGTGACCGCGCTTGGCATCGCCTTCTACTCCGTGGCCGATGCAAACGGCACGCGCATCGCGGCAGATGTCTCGACCGTATTCACCTTCGTGGTCTGGCTCTTCTTGCTCGATTGGATTGGCATCACCTCCGTTATGCTCTGGTCTCGCCGCGGCAAGGTCTGGGCCGATATTGCGCCGCAGATCCGCGATGGGGTCATTGGGGGATTGCTCGGCACAGTATCGTATGGCGCTGCGCTCTGGGCGTTTACTTTGACCGAGGCGGCAAATGTCACCGCAATTCGCGAAACCTCTGTTGTTTTTGGCGCCATATTCGGAGCCGTCTTCTTGAAAGAGGCGTTTGGCCCGCGGCGAATCCTGGCCGCCAGCGTCTTGGCATTTGGCCTGATGCTGCTTGAATTCGCGCCTTAACTCCGTCTTGGCATAGACAATGCTACAAGGAGCGCATGAAGCTTCTTAGGCATCTTGCGGGTTATCTTCCGGTCAATATCGCGAGCGGTATCGCTGCGTTTGGCGGCGTTTATGTCTATACGCGCCTGCTCGGCCCGGAAGACTATGGCCGCTATGCGTTGATGTTCTCCGTGATGACCATGGTCCATATGTTGTCCATGACGTCAGCAGAAGCGGCAGCCTTTCGGTTTGCTGGTGAAGCGAAAGCCAAGCAAAGCCTTCCGGACCATTTCCGTACGACTTTATCTCTCACCTTCCGCTCGCTCATCTTGGCGGCTTTTCTTATTGGCGCGCTCGCGCTCGCATTAGGACGTTTGCCGGAATATTTGAAAATTTTGCCGTGGATCGCCTTGTTGATCCCGGTCAATTCCATGGTCCAAATGGCGCTTGAGAGCCACCGCGCCAGTGAGAATGTTGGCCGGTATGCTTTGATCGCGACGAGCAAAATACTTGGTGGGTTCATTTTCGGGGCGCTGATTGCCTGGCAAACCGGCTTCGGGGCCGCGTCCCCCTTTATCGGGATGCTCCTCGCCGGATCGATTTGGATGGTCACCGAGGGTCGCTGGCTGATCGGGCAAGCCAAATCCGGAAAAACCGATGCCGGACGCCGTCGGGCGTATTTGATGTTTGGCGCTCCAATCGCCGCAGCGCTCGTCCTCGATCTCATCCTTTCGGCAGCGGACCGTTTCTTAATCGCGCTCTTCATGGGCGAAGCGGCGGTTGGCGAATACGCTGCCGGCTACGGCGTTGCGGACAAAAGCGTGTTGCTGATTTGCGCCTGGGCGGCGATGGCAGCCTCTCCGCTCGTTATGGCAGCGTATGAGCGCGGCGGCGCGGAAGCCGCTGCAGAAGAGTCTCGCGGATTGATCCGTACGCTGCTTTTGATTGGTGTACCTGCAGCGACTGGCCTCGCACTGGTCGCGACCCCACTTTCAGAGGCCCTGATCGGGGAGGCGGTCCGCGACGGCGCGCGCGAGATCATTCCATGGATCGCGTTTGCCGGTCTGCTAAACGGGCTGATCATCCACTATTATTCTGAAGTGTTTAACCTCTCCCATCGGACCGGTGAGCTGGCGCTGCTGATGCTAATACCAGCAGGGGCAAACATCGTTTTGAACCTTATTCTGATCCCGCAGTTTGGCTTGTTCGGCGCGGTGCTCGCGACCTTGCTGAGCTATGGTTTAGGCCTGGCGGTACTCGCAATTGTCGGACGCCGCCTCGTGCCCTTGCCGATGCCAGTTGTGGATTTGGCTAAAATTGCCGTCGCAGCCTTAGCAATGTGTCCCGTGATTTGGAGCCTTCCCGCCTGGGGAAGCTGGCCAGAACTGTTCCTCAAAGCTGCAGCCGGCGGTTTAACTTATGGCCTTGTGGCCTTTGCGCTTGACGCTGGCGGCGCTCGCGGGTTTGTGAGCGAGAGACTCACATCCAAAGGACACGCATCTGCGTAAACCGCCCTATGAGCGAACAGAAAAACGACCTCGGCACAGCTGCCGACAAAGCCAACCAAATTTGGGCGGACCTGGTTCCGGTCATTGGCTTCATTCTCGTCTATAATGTGATGCGAAATATCAGCATCAATGATACTTGGGCGAGCGCCGATACAGCGCTTTATTGGGCAACCGGTGTGCTGATCGTCGCAACGCTGTGGGCGGTTTCCAATTATCTTCGCCGCGGTGAAGAGGTTCCGCTTTTCCTGGTCTTTACGGCGACAATCGTTGGTGGGTTTGGTCTGCTCGGCATTGTGCTTCAGGAAAAGTCGTTCCTGTTCATCAAACCGACCATCCAGCAATTATTCCTGGCGAGCGTCATCTTCGGCAGCCTCGCAATGGGGCACAATATTTGGAAAGTGATGTTCAACAAAGTCTTCGATCTGCCAGACTTTGCTTGGCGCACGCTCGCGATCCGTTGGGCACTGTTCTTCGTCGCCATGGCCGTTTGGAACGAGTTTCTGTGGCGTTACTACGCCCCCGGCTTCGAGGAGCCGCTTAAAGTCCTCGGCGCCACGATTGCGCCAGCTGGTAGCTATGACTTTTTAGGCCTGACCTTTGGATCAAAAGATGCCGAAGACGTTTGGGCCAATTGGAAGCTCGGCAATATGGTGATCACTTTCATTTTCGGTGCTGCAAACGTTCCGTACACGTTGAAGCATTTGCGCGAGCCAGCCGAAGCCTAGCGGGTAAGCGCATCTGTTCCGGCTGGATTTGCAAATGGCGTGAAGACGTCTTGGTCACGTGTCTCGGCATAGTGGGTCAGAGCCCAAACTACCGTCGGGAAGGCAAGTTCTGACCACGGAATGTCTTTCCATTCGACCAGCTTCACATCAGCGCTTTCCGGCCCGACACCAAACCCACCTTTCAGATGTGCGCGGAACATCACCTGGACCTGACCTATCCGCGGAACCGAATAAACGGCGAGTAAGCGATCAATCTCAATATCGGCAAGCGCTTCTTCTTGGGCCTCGCGCTGCGCCGCCTCTTCGACGCTCTCACCGAGTTCCATGAAGCCCGCAGGCAAGGTCCAAAACCCTTTGCGCGGTTCAATCGCGCGTTTGCAGAGCAGGATCTTATTGTCTTTCAAGACGACCGATCCGGCGACAATTTTCGGGTTCTGATAGTCGATGAACTCGCAGCGTTGGCAGACACTGCGCTCTTTGTCGTCGCCGTCTGGGATCTCGAGCGCAAATTCAGGACTTAGTTTGACTGTCATTTTTCTGTCAGCCTCTCGCTTTATGGGAGAATTCAATTGATCTGCACACGGTATTTTTGCTTTGTAGATCCATTCGGGGCTGAATCAGGAACTAAGGCGGCGGTGATGAGCAAGCAAGAGACGAATACGGAATTTACGCTGTCGCGATCTGTGACGCACCTATTGCATCGGGCCCAGCAGGCCGCAGTGAATGAATCCGCAAACGGCCTCGCCGAAAAAGGCCTGACCATCCGCCAGTTCGCAGTGCTTGCAGCGCTGAACGATGAGGACGGCCAAAGCCAATCCAGCCTGGTGGATGTCACTGGGATTGACCGGTCCACGCTGGCGGACATGGTGTCCCGCATGGAAAAAACCGGTCTGGTTCAGCGCGTGAAGTCAAAAGAAGACGCCCGGGCTAAAGCGGTTTCGCTCACAGACGCTGGCAAGAAAGCCTTTGAAGGCGCCGCGCCGGAAGTCATGGAAGCGGATGAAATCCTGACCGAAGAGCTGCGTAAATCGCGGCGGGAGAGCTTGCTTCTTTCCCTCGCCATCATCTCTGGTGACTATGAGGAAGAGGAAGAAGAGCCTCGCAAGTCGAAGAAGAAAAAGAAGAAAAAGAAAAAGAAGAAGAAATAGGTGCTACGCCTGATCTTCTTCCTTTTGCAGTCGCTCCAGCCGCGCTTTCGATAAATGCACGCGCAGAAGACTGAACCCGATCATCAAAACTGGAAGAACGATCCCAATGATCGTGATCGACCAAACATAGATCGCATCATCTGCATAATTTGGCATGGCTAGGCGCCTTCTAGTTTGCGAGCGAGCAGGCGGTCGCCTTGCTGGGTGTACACCTCAGAGCGCATGAGCATCATGATCATCGCTGCCGCGAGCAAAGTATGGCCGCCAAAGCCCCAGAGGAGCTGCTGCAGATAGATCGGATTCATGCCGCTGCCTTCTTCGCGCGGCTCCGGGCTGCCGATGCTGATCACGCTAGACGGCTGGTGGATGGTGGTGGTCTGCCACATATCGACCGAGACTTTGATGATCGGCACATTGACGATACCGACCATGGCGAGGATGGCGGCAGCACGGGCCGCTTTCTGGCGGGTCTCAAGCGCGGCCCGCAGGGCCATGTAGCCGAGGAACAGGAAGAAAAGCACCAGCACTGACATCAACCGGCTGTCGCCCAGAATGAGATTGTGCCAGCCCGCGCCCCAGCCTTTTTGGCCCCAGATCGAGCCAGTAATGAAGCATAGCGCGGTATAACCTGCTCCAATCGGAGCGATCGCGCGCGCGGCGACGTCGGCGAGCTCATGGCGCCAAATATACCAAACGAAGCTGGCTCCTGCGAGCGCTGCATAAAGCCCCATACAGAGCCAAGCTGACGGCACGTGGGTAAACATAGCGCGCATCAGGTCGCCGCCTTGGCGCTCGTCTGGTGGAACGACCAGCAAGCCATTATACAGGCTCCAACCCACCATCACGATGCCCAGCGCAAAACAGATCGGCACGGCCAGGCGCGAGAACCGCATAAAGCGTAAAGGATTGGCGAGATAAGACAGCATTCTGGACAGATACCCTTCCTCTACTCCGCCGCCAACCGTAAAGCGGCGCCCATCGCAGCGGGTGCGACACCAAGCGCAAACAGGGTACAGGCCGATAAGAACAGGAAACTGGGACTATCTAAGCCGGACTCAACCATTTGCACGCCGAAGATCAGGGCGGGTACGTAAAGCGGCAGCGCAATCAGTGCGATGAGCAAACCTGCGCGCGACACGCTCGCCGACAAAGCCGCGGCAACACCGCCCCAGAGGAAGAAGACGAGGCCCCCCATGGCATAACCGAGCATGGCCGGGATCATCTTCTCGCTTGGCACGCCCAGCATGAAGCCAATTAGCGGCGTGAGCAGAACCAGTGGAAAGCCCGAAACAAGCCAATGCGTTAGCGTTTTGATCGCGGCGATCAGGGAGATCGATCCGACATCCTGTAGCCAAAGGTCAAGCGCGCCGTCTTGCAGATCAGCCTGAAAGACGCGCTCCAGTGTCACCATGGACGAGAGCGCGAGCGCTAACCAGAGGATGCCAGGGCCGACACGGCTGAGCAGTTCAGCTTCCGAGCCCAGCGTGAAGGGCACCATGGTGGCCGTCCCGGCAAAAAAGCCGAGTGGCAGCAATAAGCCTGCCCCTGAGGCCCACGCCTCTGAAAGCGAAGAGCGAAATGCGGAGAGGAGCGGGGCGGCCGTCACAACACCACCTCTGTGTCCGCTGCAATCGGCGACGCACCATGCAAGGCGGCAATCACTGCGCCGCCTGAGGCTCGGTGGGCTTCGATCCCCGCCGCTAAATGCTTTTGCCG
>JBCBGJ010000073.1:8977-9277 GCA_038526925.1 Pseudomonadota bacterium | reverse complement strand
GCAGGTTATAGACGTCCCGGAAGTTTCGGGTGTCCCCGGAACGAGATTGGTTCTACCCCATCGCACTGAAAATCCAGTAAACTGATGCAAGTAATTCCTGAACATATTGGAAGCCTCTGTTAACCTCCGGCGAGGAACAGGGTCTTTATCCATATTACACTGATAATATGTGTAATTTTATTAGGTCACACCGCCAAGAAGGTCCGTGGGGATGACGCCCCCCCATAATGATGTCTCGGCTGAGATTGACGGCGCAGGCACACCGGCAGCTGCCGAAGAATAAGAGATGCATTTTTGTAC
>JBCBGJ010000073.1:0-8967 GCA_038526925.1 Pseudomonadota bacterium | reverse complement strand
AGGTCCGTGGGGATGACGCCCCCCCATAGTGATGGCGAGACGCGGTCGAGATCAGATGAAGCGCTGCCTTGCAGTCAAAGTAACCCTAGCGATCGACCGCCAGAAACAAGTTTAAGTGCTTCTGGCGGCGTCTAAGATCACTTTATAAGTACGCGACGTGCAGCGTACAAAAATGCATCTCTTATTCTTCGGCAGCTGCCGGTGTGCCTGCGCCGTCAATCTCAGCCGAGACATCATTGAAGGTCGTCGAGACGGATCCACCAACCGCACTGACCGCGCCGATAATAGCAACAGCGATCAGAGCCGCAATCAAGCCATACTCAATTGCGGTTGCGCCGGATTCGTTTTGGAAAAATTTATGCAAAGGGAGACTCCACTCGTTACAAGTTTAGTCCCCTAGACGCTCGGGTTTCCCCGAATGACGACACCCTTAAACGCCTGCTCTCAAAATAGCGTAAATCGAAAGATGGAATCCGCTAATAAATCTACACTTTTGGTTAACCGTAAGAAATCCACCGAAATCCGATTATCTGGAATCAGGTTTCACCCTTTTAGGATTCGGATAACCTCTTTCAGGCATTTATAGAGTAACAGTTTGGAGTGCTCGAAAGATGTCCTTTTCTAAAATCGCAATTTCAGCAGGCCTTGCCACTGCGTTTAGTTTAGCCGCGCATGCCGGGCACGTCACAGTTGAGGCCGGTAAAGCGAAAGCGATCAAACTGTCTGAGACAGCTGAAAGCGTTATTATCGGCAACCCAAACATCGCTGATGTCGCCGTTCATAATGACAAACTCCTCTTCGTCACAGGCAAATCGTTCGGCACGACGAACTTGATGATCTTCGACGCAGAGGGGAACACCATCCACTCGTCGGACGTTGTGGTCACAGCAAACACCACGACTTGGGTTTCAGTGAAACGCGCAGGCGATAACTTCACGTATGATTGTTCTCCGGCTTGTCGCCCGACGCTGTCTGCCGGCGACAATCGTCAGCACTATGAAAACGTTGGCGAGCAATTGCTTATGCAAAAAGAGTTGAACAGCGACGACTAAGCGCGACCCGAACACCAAACAAAAACCGGCTCTGGATCAGAGCCGGTTTTTTTGTTGCGATAATTAAGGTTTGCGACTAACGGCGGTCGTTTGCAGCCGCCTCAGCTTCTGCCAACGCTGTATTCTTAGCCTTGATCGCAGCTTCATGAGCGGCGTCTACGCTAACAGAGAACAGAGCCTGATCAGGGTCGCCTACTGGACCCGCAGAACGCTCACCCAGGCGCCACTGAAAGGCAGCTGCGTCACGCACAGTGATGGTCCATCCAGCGTCCGCTCTCGGGAAGTATGTTTCTCCCGCGCGCATATCGCGGCTTCGGAAGACTGTGCCGTCGGAGCCGCGAACTTCAATCCAAGCCGTTTCCAACGCCCGGATCGCGAACTCTTCGCCCGCGTCCGCCGACAAAACGGCACTTCCTGCCGCGCGATCGAATGCAGGTGCCAACCGCGCAGATATCGCCAAGGGATCTTCACTGGCCGTGTCTGAAGGGCTCGCGAGCAAAGTGACAACTCCAACAACTATCGCAAGCACTGCAAGAGCGCCTCCAACAATCATCAAAGAGCGGACAGGGACTTTGGTTTCAGATGCTTGAGCCGGCATCGACCTGACATTGGTTACACCGCGGTCTTGAGAAAAGGCCGCGACAATCTCATCCTCAGGGAGCCCTAAGAAGCGCGCATAATTTCGCGCCTGAAGTCGCAAGATGCTAGCGGGGATATGATCGGTCTCTTCTGCTTCCAATGAGGCGAGTGTTTCTTGAGACTGGCGCGTCTTCAGCGCGACATCGCGAAGCTCGAGATCTTTTCCCTCGCGCGCCTGACGCAATACAACGCCTACACTCGGCACTTCTAAATCTTGGGTCGGATCGGAAAGAACAGGCTCGGTCACGGGCTCAATTTCATCGTTTGGCAGTTTAGACATCGTTCAGAACTATACCTTGTACACGCGCAAGCTCTAACACTCCGTTACGCAATGCAGGATCTCGCTTATGCAAGAGGTCTGCAAAAGCCGGGCCGAAACTGGCGATGTCCAATGATCGCAGCATTCGCTTCACAGGTCCAATCCCGCCTCCAGGCATAGACAGACTGCGATAGCCAAGCCCAATCAAGCACAGGGCTTCCAGCGGGCGCCCTGCCCCTTCACCGCAGATCGAAACAGGCACACCGACACGCTGACAGGTCTCAAAAACCTGAGCCAAGAAGCGCATGACCGGCCGGCTCACAAAAGGATACCGATCTGACACAAGCGGCGTCATCCGGTCTGCCGCGTGGAAGAATTGCAGCATGTCATTCGTCCCAATCGATACAAAATCGACTTCGCCCGCGATATCCTCAAGTGCGAAGGCAAAGGCGGGCGTCTCTAACATCGCACCGATTTTGAGATCGCTCGGGCCATTAAAGCCGCGAGATTTGCCCCATTCCACCTCTTCCAGGAGCATTTGTTTGGCTTGACGGAACTCATGCGCGCTCGTCACCATTGGGAACATAGCCGAAAGCGGTCTGCCCTCCCCTGCCCTTAGCAGCGCGCGCAGCTGGCGTCGGAACAGGCCAGGTCGATCCAAAGCAAATCGAATAGAGCGCCACCCCAGCGCAGGGTTCTCTTCCCGCGCATCATTCAAGTTTGGCAGCAGCTTATCGCCGCCAAGGTCTAGCGTTCTGAAATAGACGGGCCGACCATCGGCCGCGCTTAGCACATGTTTGTAGAGGTCGATTTGGTCAGTCACGCTCGGCAAACGTTCCGACATCAGGAATTGAAACTCCGTCCGGAACAGTCCGATCCCCTGCGCCCCGGAGCTATCGAGATGTTCGGTGTCGAGCCCGAGACCCGCATTCAACATCAATCGAACTGGAACGCCGTCTTTCGACTCGGTCGGTTCATCGCGAAGCGCCGCATACAAAGCCTGGCGCTCACTGAGCACGGCCTGGCGATTGGTATAGGCATTGAGCAGCTCTTCGTCGGGGCGTAAGTGCACGCGCCCGTCCTCACCGTCGACAATCACGCGGTCACCGCGCGAAACGTGGGTGAGGAGGCCGTCTATGCCGCCTACGGTCGGAATGCCGAGGCCGCGGGCAACAATCGCCGCATGGCTTGAGGTGGCGACCTCTTCCAAAATAATCGCCGCAAAGCCCGCTTTGCCATAATCGAGCAATTCAGCGGGCCCGAGCCGCCGCGCGATCAAGATTTCCGGGTCATCCGCGCTCGGTTTGTCCGTCGCATGAGGGTTTTCGGTCCCTGCCAGCATGCGCAGAAGACGATTGTCCAAATCCTCCAGATCATGGAGCCGTTCGCGCAGGTAAGGGTCTTTGACCTTTTCAAACCGCGCTCGGTGTTCACGGCGCAGGCGGTCAATAGAAGCTTCGGCCGAAAGCCCGCCTCTTACGCCCTCACGCAGTTTCTCCGCCCAGGTCGGATCGGAGGCTAGCAATTTGTACGCCTCAATCACTTCGCGGGGTTCACCCCAGAGGCCGCCAATCTCTGCGGCTAAGAGTCGATCGATGGAGAGATGCAACTCTTCCAGGGCGTTTTCGAGCCGGTGCTCTTCGATCTCGGGATCTTCAGCAAAGAACCGAGCGGCGGGGATGACCGGGTCATGCAGTCGAACGCGGCCCATTCCCAGGCCGCCGCATAAGCTGCGCCCCTGCAAGTTAACCGGGCGTCCTTCACGGGCAGCCTCAGTCTGCTCAGCCCCAGAACCGGAACTTGGCACGATTTCAGCCAGCACCATGGCAATGGTCTGGAGGCTATCGATTTCATCGTCCTGATAGGTCCGCTCGGTCCGGTTCTGAACTGTCAGAACGCCAATCACCAAGCCGCCCTTGAGGATCGGAACCCCAAGGAACGCATGGTACGGATCTTCGCCGGTTTCTGGTCGATATGAGAAATTGGGGTGGCGCGGCGCGTCTTGAATGGAGACAGGCTGCGCCGTTTGCGCAATCTGGCCAACCAGGCCTTCATCAATTGCCAGAAACGTCCGATTAATCGCGTCTTCGCGCAGGCCTTCGGTGGCGATCAGCTCCATCCGATCATCATCTGTGCGCCGATAAATCGAACACACATCAGCGACCATCGTGCCCGCAATCAGGCGCACGACCTTTAACAGCCGAGCTTCCGTGTCTGCTTCAGCCGCCATTACCGACCGAAGTCGGTTCATGAGAAGCCGGGGGATAGAAAAGCTATCAGGCATGCCTGGGCTCAGATGGGGGGTTCACCTAGCTCGCGTCAAGGTCAAACGCGGTGTGAAGCGCGCGGACCGCGAGTTCGGTATAATCTGTGTCGATCAAGACCGAAATCTTGATCTCAGAGGTTGAGATAACGTCGATGTTGATATTCTTCGCAGCCAGCGCGTCGAACATGGTCTCGGCCACACCGGTATGCGATTTCATACCGACGCCAACCACCGACACTTTCGCGACATCGCGGGCCACATCCATATTGTCGAAAGTGACCGTTTCGCGATTGGCTTCGAGGACACGCTGCGCCTTTTCGCTGTCGCCGCTAGTACAGGTGAACACCATGTTTGCACGGCCTTCTCCGCGCGCATTGGCCTGCACGATCATATCGACATTGACGCCCTCGCGCGCCAGCAGAGCGAACAATTGCGATGATGTGCCTGGCTTATCTGCCATGCCGTACAGCGTGATCTTGGCCTCGTCCCGTGAATAAGTAACGCCGTTTACAACCTGTTTTTCCACGATCTCATCCTCATTGCAGATCCAAGTCCCGGGATTGTTGTCCTCAGGCTCAGCAAAACTTGATAGCACCCGAAGCGGCACTTGATGGTTCATTGCGAGCTCAACCGAGCGCGTTTGCAGCACTTTTGCGCCGAGCGACGCCATTTCGAGCATTTCTTCATACGACACACGCGGCAGCCGGCGCGCTTGCGGCACAATCCGCGGGTCGGTCGTGTAAACACCGTCGACGTCTGTGTAGATATCGCATGGGACGGACCCGAGCGCCGCTGCAACCGCCACAGCCGTCGTATCAGAGCCACCCCGTCCAAGTGTCGAGACGCGGCCCTCATCCGTCACGCCCTGGAACCCAGCGATCACTGCGATCTCGCCGGAATCGATTGCCGCACCGAGACCGCTCTCCTCATCGAAGCCATCGATCCGCGCAGAGCCGTGGCCTTCGCGCGTTTTCATCCGCATTTGCCAACCGAGCCAGCTGCGCGCTTTGAGGCCACGTTTGCGCAGCGAAAGCGCAAGCAAACCGCTGGTCACCTGCTCGCCAGACGCCACGACGACGTCATACTCATCGTCGAACGCGTCGCCGACAACATCAGTTCCAGCAGCGCCTTTCGCCAGAGACACAAGCTTATTCGTCTCGCCCGACATCGCCGAAACGATAACTGCGATTTTCTCGCCATTTGCGGCGCGATGCGCCACGATATCGGCCACATGAGAGATGCGGTCGAGATCTGCGACGGAGGTTCCGCCAAATTTCAGTACAGTGCGCGCCATTGCCGCCTCGTCAAAACATACCATCTGCGATGAAGTAAGCAGGCGCTTCCTTATAGGGGTCAGCGCGAAATCGCAATTAGGATAGCTAAACTCATGACAGCTGCCACGAAGACCGCTCCAAACTCGACCACACGGCCGAGCATCGACCCTAGCGAAGTTGCCAAATTCACGGCTATGGCCGCTGAATGGTGGGACCCAAAGGGCAAGTTCAAACCGCTGCACAAGTTCAATCCCGTTCGTTTGGGCTTCATTCGGGATACGGTCGAATTTCACTTTGGATTGGACTCGAGTGCGAAACGCCCGTTTGAGGGCTTACGTTTCCTGGATATTGGTTGCGGCGGCGGATTGGTCAGCGAGCCTATGACCCGCCTTGGCGCCAGCGTCACGGCTGTGGATGCCAGTGAGGCGAACATAAAAACCGCGATGACGCATGCCGAACAAGGCGGTCTGAACATCGATTTCCGCGCTGGCACGGTCGAAGAACTGATCGAAGGCGGCGAGGCGCCGTTTGATGTGGTCCTCAATCTTGAAGTGGTCGAACATGTCGCCGATCCTGCGCAATTCCTCAAAGACTGCGCAGGGCTCGTAAAGCCAGGCGGCCTGATGATTGTGGCAACCTTGAACCGCACAGCAAAGGCCTTCGCCCTCGCCATTGTAGGGGCCGAATATGTTCTCGGCTGGCTTCCGCGTGGCACGCACGAGTTTGAGAAATTCCTGCGGCCTGGCGAAATCGAGGCGCCGCTTCGCTCAGCAGGCCTGGATGTTGAAGCCGCCCAAGGCGTGAGTTTCAACCCTCTGAGCGATCAATGGCGCCTGTCTGGAGACACGAAGGTCAACTATATGATGGTGTCTCATCGCCCAAAGGCTTGAATCTATGAGCGACCTCCCGACGCCAGGTGCGGTCCTCGATTATTGGATTGGCCCCGCCACTCACGATCACTTAGCGGCGAACCGATTGCACAAACGCTGGTTCATCAAGTCCGCTGAGACCGATGCGTTTATAAAGGCCCAGTTTGGCAATCTTTTAGACGCCCTAGGGAGCGATTTAGCGGACACGTGGCTAAAGGCGGGCGCGAGGCAAACGCTCGCCGCGATCATCGTCTTGGATCAGTTTAGCAGGAACTTGCATCGCGGGACGCCAAAGTCATTTGCCTTTGATGAATTGGCGCTGCGCCTGGCTAAAACGTCGCTAGAGCGCGGGGATGGGGCTCAGCTGACTGAAGTTGAGCGCTCTTTCTTGCTCATGCCGTTAGAGCACTCTGAGGCGCTAATCGATCAACACGCCTGCGTGAGGGCTTTCGAGACGCTCGCCGCGTCCAGTCGCGCTTGTTTTCAGCCGCTGATCATGAATTCGCTCGATTATGCCCGTCAGCACCAAAAGGTGATCGAACAGTTTGGGCGCTTCCCCCATCGCAATGCGATCTTGGGCCGCGAAAACACCGCGGCTGAGGCAGACTATCTCAAACAACCCGGTTCAGGCTTTTAGCGGGATCACTCCGCTGGGAGCACGTCTAGAAGCTCGACCTGGAACATTAGGTCGGCATTCGGAGGGACGACGCCGTCAATTCCCGCCTCACCATAGGCCAGCTCGGATGGGATGTGCACCAGATAGCGATCCCCTACGCGCATCATCATCAGAGCCTCGGAGAATCCGCGCACAAACCCGCCTGCCGTATGTTCTGCCGGGCCGCCCGTTGACCACGAACTATCAAAAAACTCGCTCGTCTCGGCAAAGCGTCCTTCATAGTGAATACGCACTCGGTCCGTTTCAGTTGGACTTGGGCCAGCGGCATCACCGGTTTCCAAGACCACAACAGACAAGCCGCTTGGAAGTGTCTCAACACCCTCGCGCCCTGCGTCCCATGGGAAATGGGCTTGCCAGGCCGCCATATCGGGGCCGGTGCTTCCGACAGGCGCTGCAGGTCGAGCGGCTGCAACTTGCTCAACCTCGGTCGACGACAAAAAGCCATCCAGTTTCACGCGGTAGATCAAATCCGACCCAGCCGGGATCAGGTCGCCCAGCGGTTCGTCTCCAAAGGCCTCCGCCGATGGCACATAAACCAGCCACTCATCACCTGGATTCATGAGGCTGACGGCTTCCGCCCAGCCATCAATCAGCTCAGACATGTCATAGACGCTCGGCTCCCCACGCGCATATGAGCTGTCAATCAAGCGGCCATCGGCGGCGAGGAAGGCCTCATAGCTCACCACGATCGTGGCGTCTGCTGCTGGAGACCCTTCAGCCATATTTCCATTTTGAATGGGAATGTAGCGCACGCCGGTCGCTGTTCTATTCATGCTTGCGCATTCCGCCGGAAATGGCGGCGCGAAAGGCGCTGGCCCACTGTTAAGGTCCGGACAGTCCGGCAAGCCGCCGCCGCCGAAAAGCCCGCCCGCATTTGTCGGCAGCGAGACATCGGGAAGTGACGCGCACCCGGCCAAACCAATGGCCGAGGCGCTCGCGATGTAGAATTGTAAGTTGCGGATCATTTTAAAGCCCCTCTCAGTAAAACGCTCCGTTTGAGCTTTCCTATTCGACTGGCACGACATCCATTAATTCTACCTCAAAATTCAAGGCAGCATTCGGTGGAATTGGGCCGTTGCCAGATGGTCCATAGGCCAGATTACCAGGGACGTGGACGAGCCAACGATCGCCAGGTTTCATCAGTTGGAGCGCTTCCACCCATCCTGGAATGACGCGGTTGGCCGGAAACAGAGCCGCTTCTCCGCGTTTGAACGCGCTATCGAAGACCTCTCCGCCATCATCAAACCGGCCTTCATAATAAACGACGACGCGATCAGCCCCTTTTGGGCTCGTGCCCGCTTCATCGCCGCTCGCAAGGACGACATATTCGAGCCCTGTTCCAGTTTTCTGGATTTCGGGCAAATCAGAGTTCCAAGGTGTGTATTGGTCCCATGCCGCATCATCTGTGGCGCGCGGCTCTGGTGCTTTCACGACTTGCTGAAGCTCCACCCGGAAAATCAGATCGTCTCCTGGTTTAATCTTGCCGCCTGGACGTGGACGATCGCCATAGCCTAGCTCGGTCGGGATATAGAAAATGAACTCGTCGCCGACCGACATCAGTTGCAAACCCTCGGTCCAGCCCGAGATCACTTGATTGACGCCGAATGTGGCGGACGATCCGCGCTCGTATGAGCTATCGAAGACGGTGCCATCCACGAGGCGGCCATCATACATGACACTCACGCGATCGCGCGGTCCTGGCATATCCCCGTCCTCTTCGCCTTCGCGCACGATCACATATTGCAGACCGCTTTCAGTCGTTTGCACGCCATCGCGTTCAGCATCCCAAGGGATATAGCTGGCGAGCGGGTCGTTCGGGTCGATAGGGTCCATGGTTTCTCCACCACATGCTGCGAGAAAGAGGCCGCCAAGGGCCACGAGAAGAGTGCGCAAGACGATTAGGAAAGCTCAAACGGAGCGTTTTACTGAGAG
>JBCBGJ010000072.1:0-9356 GCA_038526925.1 Pseudomonadota bacterium | reverse complement strand
GTCGGGTCTATTGGGCCTCGGACTGGGTTACGCCGTATCGCAAATCTCTTTGGGGACAGACAATATTGAAATGGTTTTCTCCACCCGGATCGCGCTCCTCTCTTTCGGCTCGGCATTGCTCGTCGGAGTCGTGTTTGGATTTCTGCCCGCACAACGCGCGTCGCGACTAAATCCAATCGAGGCACTTCGTCATGAATAGGGTCTCCGCTCGCATCGCATTACTGCTAGGCTTGGCCACCCTCTCTGCCTGTCAGAACGCGGTTCTGTCGGACTACGACTCCGAGATTTCCGCCCGCGACGCTGAGGTGCCACAGGGCTGGCAGGCTGCGTCCCGTACCGCGATCGAGCCCCAGTCCTGGCGAACACTTTTCGAAGATCCTCTCTTGGCCGACTATTTGGATCAGGCGGAAACGCTCAATCTTGATCTGCAACAAGCCGAGGCGCGATTGCGGCAAGCCGAGGCGAGCTTGCGGCAGAGCCGTGCGCTCTTGGGGCCTACCGTTTCTGCCAATTTCAGCGTCTCAGGATTTGCCGATCTAGATGACTCGTCGAATACAAGCGATGGGGGCAGCGCGAGCCTGAATGCCAGTTGGGATCCTGACGTGTTCGGCATCAACCGAGCCACGGTTCGCCAGGCAAATTCGCGTTTCGATTTGCAAAGAGCCAATCTGGAAAGGTTGCGACGGATCATCCTGTCGCAAACCGCGCGCGCCTATTTTCAAATCATCGAAGCCGACCTGCAATTGGAGCTCGCGCAAGAGAATTTCAGCTTCCTGGATGAGACCAAGCGGGTGTCGGAAGCCCGCTTCGAAGCAGGCGATATTGCCCGCAGCGATCTCGCGCTTGCCGAACTCGAATTTGAGAACGCCGTCGCGGGTCTGCGCAATCAAGAATTTGCAGCGCGATCAGCACGGCGAGCGCTGTCCATTCTGATCGGGGATTTCGGGGCTGATGATCTTATCGTTGCCGATCGCTTGCCGTCCGCACGAGAGATTGGATTACATCCAGTGCCGGCGGACCTCTTAAGCGCTCGGTATGATATTCTCGCAGCGCGCGCTGCAATAAGTGTTGAATTGGAAGGTCTGACAATCGCGCAGCGCGCAAACTGGCCAGGCCTGCAATTGTCTGGTCTCGTCGGTAGCAGCGGAGCAGAGATTTCGGACTTGTTTGATCCAGATTTCTACGTCGCAAGTTTGACCAGCAGTGTGGCAGCGACTCTGTTCGATTCCGGCCGCAATCGCGGTGAAATTGACGCGGCAAAGGCCCGCCTCGATACCGTCATTGCCGCCTATGCCCAGACCATTCGAACGGCTGTCGTTGATGTGAATGATGCCTTCGATCAGTACGCGACTTTAGCCGCCGCCCTAGAGGCGTTAGAGCGCGCTCGGATCTCAGCTGAGGAAGCATTGGCGCTGGAACAGATTAAGTTCGATCTGGGAGAAACAATCCTGCTGGATGTTCTAACGGTGCAGCGCCGCGTCAACGCTGTGCGAGGCGCTCGTATCAGTACCGAGCGACGCCTACTGGATGCTCAAGTTTCAGCATATTTGTCGCTTGGACGCCGGTAACGGATATCCACGATAAATCCGACATCGACACTTGATGACGACACGCGCTCACTGAGCAGGTGCGGTCATCGTCGCGGTTCTCAGCAAGGGTAGATGCTCTCCCGTACACGTACTAGGGCCGCTCATCATCCTTTGGTTGCTATCGACCCAGCGAATATTCCAACGGGTATGAGACACCTTGCACCGGTTTCGGGTCTCCGGTTCTGTGCTTAAAGCGTACGCGTTTCACCGCCCGTCGAGCGGAGTTCAAGAACAGTTTTGAGGAGCAGGCGAGTGCCTTTGGTGACTCAAATTGCCGGTTGGTCAAGCATCGGTCAATTCCGGCACCGGGCCGCGATAGATTGATTTTGGCCGAACAATACGACCTTCTGAAATTTGCTCTCGCGAATGAGCGATCCAGCCAAGTACGCGCCCGCACGCAAACGTTGCAGTAAACGCTTCGCGGGGAATGCCCAACGCTTCCAACAAGATCGCTGTGTAGAATTCTACATTGGTCTCAAGTGCGCGATCCGGATACTTCTTGCGGAGTTTGCCGAGCACTTCCCGCTCAATATGTTCTGCAAATGCGATCCGGCCAGCGGTGCCAGGCAACCGACTTGCTGCTGTTTTCAGAGCGTCAGCACGCGGGTCTCGCGCCCGATAGACGCGGTGCCCAAAGCCCATCAATCGTTCGCCGTTTGCTAATGCCTGGTCGATCCACGGTTCTGCGTTTTTAACTTCGCCAATCTCATCCAGCATATCGAGCACCGGTCCCGGCGCGCCGCCGTGTAGGGGGCCTTTCAAGGCAGACAGTCCGCCTAGAACAGCTGATGTCAGTCCAGCCCGGGTCGACGAGACAACGCGCGCCGCAAAGGTCGAAGCGTTCAGTCCATGATCACAAATGGTCACCAAGTAAGCGTCGAGCGCGCGCGCGGTGTGGGCTTGAGGAGTGGTTCCTGTGATCATTTTCAGAAAGTCGGCGGACGAGGACAAACGCGCATCAGGTGCGATCGGCGCCTCGCCTGCTGCCAGCCTGACTGCCGCAGCGGTGTAGACCAAACCGCTCGCGGCTAGTGTGATCGCGGTGTCGAGCGTCTCATCATCCTGCTCATTCGCCCAGCCACGCCTCAAATATTGAATGATGTCTGTCTGCGTTGAAGCATCGGGCAGGCGCTTGAAGGCTTCGACGCGCGCCGCGCCAAACATGGCACCGAGGTCTTGCGCCGCTGGCATGCTATCAAACGCGGACTGCCACAAAAGATGCGCAACATCCTCATATGCCAAAGAGGTGGCCAGTTTTTCGACATACCATCCATTGATAATCAATTCGCCGATATCGCCCTTCACATCTGAAAGCGCGGTCTCGGCCGCAACAACATTTTCTAGGCCTGAATCCATGGTCTTCTCCTGTCTGTTTTTTTGCGTATTTCCCGAATTAGCTGGACAGCGTCAATCTTGATCAACATAATCAATATATGTCCTGGTTGGATCGTGAAGCCGCATTGCACAAACTTGGAGTCAAGGCTCAGACGCTCTACGCGTATGTGAGTCGCGGGCAAATTTCCGCGCAAACGCATCCCGATGACCCGCGTGCGAGTCTGTATTCTGAGGTCGATATAGATGCGCTTGTGAAACGCCGCCGACGCGGGCGCTCTCGCTCCGATATCGCCTCAGCGGCGATTGCTTGGGGCGACCCGGTGATGGAAACGAAAATCACGACGATCCGAAATGGACGTCTTATTTTTCGCGGTGTGGACGCGGTGAAACTCGCTGAACATGCGACCGTTGAGGATATCGCCGCGCGGCTTTGGCAATGCGATCCATTGCGCCCAGAGCCTTCGAATGCGAACTCAACAAATGGGCGAACCGGAAAAGAGCGGGCCTTTCACTATCTCGCCAGCATGGCGGCTGAACATGACACTCCGATCGCGCAGGAAGCGGAAATTTCAAAACACGGCGCCTCGCTCTTGATTGGGTTTTCCGACGCCATATCCAGAACACCGGGGCGAGGATTATTCCACCAGCGATTGGCACGGTATTGGAAGCTAGACCCCGACGGGACCGACCTTCTGCGTCGAACCTTGGTCCTCGTTTCAGACCATGAGCTAAATCCATCCTCTTTTGCGGCTCGGGTAACAGCCTCAACGGGCGCCAGCTTAGCGGCGTGCGCCTTGTCCGGATATGCGACGCTGACAGGACCGCGCCATGGCGAAGCATCGGCGCAGGCATTGGCCTATTTGAAACGCCAATTGGGAGATCCAGCAGCGATGCTTGGATCAAACTCTGATCCAAATTTTCTGGAGATCCCAGCAATCGGCCACGCGCTCTACCCAAAGGGCGATCCGCGCGCCAAAGCCATTCTCAGATGGACGAAGCCAGAGGCAAAACTACAGAAAGCCATCCGCCGAGCAGAGCGTCTCAGCAATGACCGCGCCAACATTGATATGGCGTTGGCGGCGCTTTGCCTGAAACTGAGGCTCCCCGACGATGCGCCATTTCTGATTTTTGCTGCAGGCCGCTTGGTCGGCTGGATCGCCCATGCCATCGAACAAGTGCAAAGCGGGAAAGTGATCCGTCCGCGTGCAAAATATCTTGGGGACTAGGGCGCTTGGGTTGACCGCGGACAGGTACCTTTGGTGGACAAGGCTAAGAGGCTTTTGGCTCTGTTGAGAGAGCGTTATGCGTTAGATCCCGCGGGCAAGAATCGTCGATGACAACTTATCTCGGCCGACATTGAACACTGGCCCTTCGCCAAGAGTTTCAAAGCCGCGTTTTTCGTAGAAAGATCGTGCGCGATCATTGATGTCCGAAACAGCTAGCCAGATCCACGCGTAAGATCGTTCCTTCAGTTCGAGACGTACGTCGTCGAACAATTGCTTTCCAACACCTGTGCCGTAATGGCTTGCGAGGATGTAAATCTGTTTGAGTTCTGCGGATCTTTCCGGCAGCTCAATCGGACAATGCTGGAAGCTAATCGTGTAAAAGCCCGCGACGCGTCCATTGTCCTGGGCGGACTTACAGAGGTATGAGCGCGAGCCCAGAAGCGCCGAAGCATTCGCCAGCGAGAAGTTCGATTCACAGTACTGCTCGATGTCCTCTGCGCTGTGAACATCTTCATAAGCCTGCGCAAAGGTCTCGGTTTGGAGTTCGGACAATAGTGACGCGTCACGCGTTGAGAGCGTTGATAGTCTTATCATTCAAAAACAAATCCATACGCGGCGATCGAACGCAAGATGCACGTGTCGCCCTACAGTCCTAAACTCGCCAGTACTGTGTCTGTATCTGCACCCAGGCGAGGGGGATCGATGGCGACGTCAGCGGGCGTGGCGCTGAATTGAACCGGGTGTTTCATGCTGCGATAGGCACCCGCGTCCGGATGCTCACGAGTTTCGAAAAAGCCGACGGCTTTCAGATGTTCATCGGTCAATACGTCGCCCATTTCATTGTAGCGCATCGCCGGAATGTTCGCTTCATCGAGCAGGGTCAGCCACTCATCTGTGGTCTTGAGCAGGGCGACCTCGCCAATGATCGCATAGAGTTCTGTGATGTTTTCTGTGCGGGCAGAATAGGTTGAGAAACGCGGGTCTTCGAACACGCCTTTTCGTCCGCCCATATCGAAGAACAGCTCCCACTGTTTATCGGAATAGGGAACCAGGCCAATATAGCCGTCCTTGGTTTTATACGGCTTGCGATTGGCGTTGATCGAGCGTGTGTAAGCAAGCTTGCCATTGCCGGGCAGGAAGGTCTCGCCATACAGGTTCTCGACCATGTTGAAGAAGGTGAAGCTCTCCAGCATCGGGACTGAGACGAACTGGCCCTCGCCGGTTTTTTCTTTGTGATAGAGCGCCGCCAGCGTCGCATAGGTCGCGAATAGGCCGACTGTCTTATCTGCGACGAGACTTGGCGCGTATTCCGGGTCGGCGCCGGAACGCATGGCGTTCAATGCGGCGAAGCCAGATGCGCCCTGGATCAGATCGTCATAGGCTTGGCGTTTCTCATAAGGGCCGCCCGCGCCGAACCCGGCGCAATGCACATAAACGATCCCAGGGTTGATCGCTTTGACGCTCTCATAATCCAATCCCAAACGGCCCATCCCGGCGAGCCGGACATTGTGGAAAAACACGTCCGCGTCTTTCAGCATGGCAAGGATCGCGGCCTTGCCATCAGGCTCTTTGGCGTCGAGTTGAACCGACTTTTTATTCCGGTTGAGGCTCGTATAGATCGGGCCGAGATCGCCAGTCGGCGAAGCGCCAGCATAGCGCATCATATCTCCGGCTTTGCCTTTTTGCCCGGCCTCAATCTTGATCACATCCGCGCCGAGATCGCCGAAAATCAGGGTCGCAAACGGTCCGAGGACGACCGAGGACATATCGATGATTTTGACGCCCGCCAGTGGGCCCGATCGTTTCGCCGTTTCGCTCATACTATCCTCCGAACAATTCTGTTCGGATTTCAAGAGCTTCTCGCTGCGACAGGCAAGCGGTTTTTTGGTCTACCCATACGCCCCGTAGGCTTGGCAAATGGCGAGCGTGAGTTGATGCATCATCCGGTCGATATGCTCGAGCGGTTTGATGACATCCAGATGCAGCTGGTCATAACCGTTTGCAGGATTGCCCGTCATGTGCCCCGGCTCGTTCAAGTCGGCGAGCGTCACCTCTTCTTCGCGTGAGGCTGGGAAGATTTCGCACAACAGAGCCACCGCTTCGCCGATCTGCATGGTCTGGATCAGGGTCATGATGTCGACCACAGAAGACTCATGGCGGCGGGACACGGTCGGAAGCTGGCCGGCAAGTGCCAGCGCTTTCATCATCAGGGCCTGGCGGATGGCGTGTAGCACATGGACTTCGAGACGGGCTTCGCGCCGATCTTCGGAGCTTGGCGCCTGGTCCATGTTTGAGAGCATGGGATCGAATTTGCTGAAATCGATGCTGAACGTGTTGGCGATCAGCTCGATGGAATTATTCGTCTGGCTCGACTGCAGAAGATAATAGATCCGGCGATAGGCGAGGGCTTGGTCGGGCGAGTCCGCATATTTCGACAAGGCGACCCAATAGGTCGGGTCATAGACGCTTGCATAGGCGCGAAGGACCGGAACACTGGTTGCAGAACGGGCCATGGACGCAAGCTTCATCAGTCCGCGCATACGCGGCGACTCTTTGATCAAGTCATTGACCTGATCTTGCTCGCGGCGAAGCGCAGAGCCAATGCCTGCGGCGGTGTTTACGGGCACGCCCAATTGTTGAAGCGTCGCATTGTGAGAGATTGCGCGGAGCGATCGCGGCCCGGCGGGACCCGACGTCCGGCGGCGCTGACGCGATCCGGCTTTGACCAGGAAGTTGGTCGCAAAGTCGTTGAGCAAGTGGCCATAGTCCGGATTTGCGAATAGGCGCTCGTGCCAGCGACGCAAGGCGCGATAAAAGTCCCACACCAGATCGGTACGCTGATAGAATGGGTCGTCTGCGGTGTCGTTCGGTTCTGACAGAAGATGATTTGCAAACGCGTCATAGGTCGCGGCGGCGAGCTCGGTATTGGCGAAATGCAGATAGCCGTCGCCGCCCTGGAAGCTCACTTCATGGCGCAGCGGGACACCGCGCTCATGTGATTGCTGGCGGGTCCAGTGGCTGAGCAAATGATCAAAGCGCTGATCAAAACTACCCGGCCAGGCGCCCCGGCCCATGGATTCGCCGTGCGTATTGAAGATCAACAGAGATAGACCTGCATCGGCTTTCGCGACAGCGCGGCTGATCAAATTATGGATCCGCTCAATCGCCATATCAGCAGAGACTTGGCCGATAAAACGACCCGCATCTGAAAAGCCGAGCTGGACACTGAGATACCCGCGCCGGTTCAAATACTTCATATATTCTGGCTCTTCGAGCAGCTGTTCGATGAAGCGACCGCCGGTTTCCAAAGCTTCCGGCGTTTCGAACAGTGGCGAGATGTCGAGCTGATGATCAACGCCGTATTGCCTCGCCAAATAGAGCGCGCCCATGACGGTGGCCGGGTTTTCGCTTTCGGCGATCAGGAACCGGATGGTCGAGTCCGCGTCGATATGCTTGAGCAACTGCGCGCACATCATGAATTGGCGCCGCGCAGTCGACTGTTCCAAGAACAAGTCCGCAAAGTTGACGTTGAGTGGTTGCTCCACCGAGGCGAACTCTGAGAGCTTTTTAAGTGCGCTGCGCCCAAGGTCACGGTTTTCCGTTTCAAGGCTTAGATCTCGGCTGATGACGGTGCGGATCTGCTCTGCGTTGAGGCGCAAGTGGATGCGGGCTGTGCCGAGTTTCAGGGCGTCGACTTTGGCGGCGAGCGCCAAGAGATCGCGGGCCAAGACGTCTTCGCTTTCGCCAGCGGCCAGTCTTGTCAGTTCGTCGATGATCGGCTGGGCGTGAACAATACGATCTGGCTGCTGCGTGGTCAGCTGGTTGGCGGCGCGGACGAGATTATCGGGCTGAGTCAGGTCTTCGCTGAAGATCTCCGCTTCTGCTTCGGTCAGTGCGGCCGCGGCTTCCAGTTTCTCGCTGAGCGCATTGAGTGCTTGTTTGGTTTCGCCAGATGCTGCCTCGGCGAGCAAGCGTATCTCGGTGACATAGCGGCTGAGCTGCACCGCTTTTTCTTGCAGCCTTAGTGCGAACGATTGTGACCAGTGGATGTCGGTGCGTCCATCTAGGTCATAACCAACCCAGCTTGCGAGCGTCGGAACGCTGAGCTTTAAGCTTCGCCATTGGTCCGGAAACGCCTGCCGGGCCACATCGAGCACCCGTTTCGCATACGCGGTGAGGGCGTTCTGCGCATTGGTGATCGTCTCTTGCGCTTCCTCATGTTCGCCGAGCAGCGAGATTGATTTCGACCAGGCGCGGCCATCTTCCTCGACAGCGTCACGGAGCGCTTGCGCACTCCCCGCCGTGTTTTCTGAAACGTGCGCTGCAAAGCTGGAGCGAACATTTGGCGACAGCGCAAAGGTTGGGTGCGCGGTAAACACAACGCCGCCAAGCGGTGTCTCGAGCACGGTTCTAAAAGGCTCCCAACCACGGTCCGCCAGCGCGGTCAGGCGATCTTGCAGAACCGAGCTCGCCTCATGCTGCTTCCGAAACCGTTCAGCGCGGGCAAGAATCAAATTCCCATAAACAGATTGGCTGGTTTCCCCAAGATCCGCGAGCGTCAGCTGATCCGATTCCAGCGCGCGGAAGAGATCCTGGGCATAGGCGAAAACTGAATTGGTTCGCGGGTCAGCGGCGATCCGCTCTGCATGAGTCCGCAAAGCGGCTTTGGCATTTTCAACGGTCGGGGCGTGGGTGTCTAGCGCTGTCATTCTCGTCGTCTAGCGAGAATGCGCGCACCTTTCCAGTCCCCTGAACGGGCGTCCGCTATGCAAACGCGAATGTATTGCGCTCATCGGCGTGTGTGACAGAGACCTTCAGGCCAACTGGACTTTCTTCTTCGAGCAGGCGTGGCATGGCTTCTGGCGCTGCCGCAGCAATGAAACGCTCGCCGCTTTCGGTACGTGCGAAAATGATCCCGCTCATTGGGCCGTCTTTTCCATAGGTGACCGTATAGGTTTCGATCTCGCCGGTGCTGGCTGTTTCAATCAGCGACGCTTTTTCGCTCGGTTTCGCCATCGCTTCGACGGGAGTGAACGCATCAGGTTTCCTTGTTGACCAGATGCCAACGGCCTCTTTGGTCATCCAGCCACCATTGGCTAGCACCAGGCCTTGCGCGCCTGGATTGGTCCGCAACCAGTCCGTCATGCTGACAATGCCATGCATGGAGTAATTGTTTCCCGGCCCGCCAAAGAAAGGCAGTCCGCCG
>JBCBGJ010000071.1:0-9394 GCA_038526925.1 Pseudomonadota bacterium | reverse complement strand
CTTGCGAGATCAAGATCGATCGCGAAGGTCTCAGGATCAAGACCGCGTGCGTCCTCCTCAAGTTCTGGGGCGACCGCCGCGGCCGCCCGCGCTTGCCCCATTTCCAGCATCAATCGCGCACGCTCGGTGAGTAGTTGATTCGCAAAATCCCCCCGAGGGCGGGTTGCTGGCGACAGGACAACACGGCGCAAAAGCCGTTTCTCGGACGGACCTAAGCTTCGAACATCGACGGACTGTAACAGCGCCAGCAGTGTTTCGTCGCTGGAGTTTCGCCACAGCGTGCTCGAGAACTCCGGTTCATCGGATGGCAGAAAACGCTGACCCCAGGAACTGAGATCATCCAAACTTTCAGATTCAATTTGCGCCGTTGCAGACAAGCAGGCGCCGAAAAAGCCAGTGGCGAGCAAAATGCCCTTAAAGGACATGCTCGATCTCCATGCGAGTCTCGCCCGCGTCTGGTTTATGCTCATCCAACGATGATCCAAGCCACCAAAGCACGCCAAGAACGGCCGCAAGAATTACAACAAGAATGATCAGCCATTTGCGCATCGAGTATTTGCCTTTCGCATGGTTTCGCCATGGTCAAAGATTGCCGGAACCGTTTTGCCTGTATAGGACAGGTTTGGAACATCCGAAAAGACCATGGCTGAAGACCGATCTAGTACCTTGAAAACCGACAGAAATGAGGCGTGGTCCGGGCGGACTGTCGCCCTGGTTGGATTGATGGGCGCGGGCAAATCAACCGTCGGTCGGCGTCTTGCGAATAAACTTGGCCTCCCCTTCATTGACAGCGACGATGAAATCGAAAAAGCGGCGGGGCTTTCGGTCTCTGACATTTTTGCTCTGCACGGCGAAGAAGAGTTTCGGCGGGTCGAGCAGAAAGTCTTGACACGTTTGTTGAACGGGCCACCGCAAATTTTGGCGACGGGCGGCGGAGCGTATCTTAGCGAAGACACACGCAATCTGATGCGCAAGAAGGCCGTGACGGTATGGCTAAATGCAGATCTCGAGACGCTTTGGAAGCGCGTTTCTCGGCGCACACACCGCCCGCTGCTGCGCAGACCCGATGCCAAAGAAGTGCTTTCCAACTTGTTTGATCAGCGCCGTCCTATATATGAGCTCGCTGACTTAACGGTCCACAGTGTGGACGGGCCGCATTCCAAGACGGTCACCTCTATTATCAAGGCCCTGGAGACATGGACGCCCCAACCCTAACAGAGCCTACAAAAGTCCGCGTTGAGCTGGGGACACGAAGCTATGACATCCTGATCGGTGCTGACTTGATCGCCCGCGCAGGATCATTCATTGCGCCCTTCACCAAGCAAAGCCGCGTCTTCATCCTAAGTGATGAGACCGTGTGGGCCTTGCACGGTGAACCCCTCAAAGCTGGCTTGTCCTCGGGTGGTCTAACCGGGCTCGAAAAGGTCTTACCCGCAGGCGAAAGTACTAAGAATTGGACCCTCCTTGGCGAAACGCTGGACTGGTTGCTGGAGCAAGGGGCAGGGCGCGATGATGTTCTGATCGCCTTTGGCGGCGGCGTTATCGGCGACCTCACGGGGCTCGCAGCCTCTTTGATGAAGCGCGGCATGCAATTCGTTCAAGTCCCAACCACATTACTGGCTCAAGTCGACAGCTCGGTGGGCGGTAAGACTGCCGTGAATAGCTCCTTTGGAAAAAACCTCGTAGGCGCTTTCTATCAGCCGCGATTGGTGCTGGCGGATACGAGTGTTTTAGCGACTCTCCCCGCGCGTGAGCGCCAGGCCGGGTATGCCGAAATTATCAAATATGGTCTGATCAATGATCCGGGCTTTATTGATTGGTTGTCCGATCACGGCAGCAAAGTTCTTCAATTAGACCCAGGATATATTACTGAGGCTGTAGCGATCTCGTGCCGCGCAAAAGCTGGCATCGTCGCGCAAGACGAGCGAGAGGGCGGGGTGCGTGCGCTTTTGAATCTCGGGCACACATTCGGGCACGCGCTCGAAGCTGCTAACGGCTATGGCGCGAGCCTGTTACACGGCGAAGCGGTCGGAACCGGCATGGCCCTGGCGCTACGATATTCAGCGCGCCTCGACTTGATGACGTCGGAAGACGCGGAGCATGGCGTCTCCCTGATCCAAGCCTCTGGCCTTGAAACGGAGCTTCATCGGCTCCCCGGCGGCCCATACGAAGCAGGCCCGCTCGTCGAGGCCATGCGACAGGACAAAAAGGCGCGCGGCGGAAAAGTCCCGCTCATCCTTGCCAAGGGCCTTGGTCAATCCTTTATCTATCCAGATGCAGACCTGTCAGACGTACAGGACTTTCTACAAGAGGAGCTGCAAAAAAGCTGATGATCATCGGCACTTTACTGACCGTTCTGGTCCTTATCAGCCTGTCCGGATTTTTCTCCGGCTCCGAAACCGCACTCACGGCAGCGAGCCGCGCGCGGATGCACCAACTTGAGAAAGATGGCGATCAGAGAGCTGGCCTCGTCAACAAACTCATCTCAGATCGGGAACGCCTGATTGGCGCCATCCTCCTCGGCAACAACCTTGTGAACATTCTCGCGTCTGCATTGGCGACCAGCTTGTTTGTCAGCCTGATGCCAGGGCCCAGCGGCGTCGCGGTGGCGACGGCTGTTATGACGGTTTTGGTCTTGGTCTTCGCAGAAGTGCTGCCGAAAACCTATGCGATCACGCGACCTGATGCGATGGCAATGACGGTCTCAAGACCCATCGCGGGCTTTGTGGCCATTGCCAGCTGGATCGTAGCGGGCATCCAAGCCATCGTGAATACGACTTTGCGTATACTAGGCGTCAAACCGCCAGATGATGCCGTTACCGCCGAGGATGATATTCGCGGGACAATCGACCTGCACCATTCTGAAGAAGGCCTCGACGCGAATAAACGTCACCGTCTGGTTGGCGCGCTAGATCTCAAAGACATGACCGTCGAAGAGGTCATGATCCACCGCAAGAACATCACGATGATCGATGCTGACCAATCGGCTGATGCGATTGTCCGCCAGGCCCTGGCAAGCCCGCACACACGTTTACCACTCTTCCGCGGCGACCAAGAAGAGATTGTCGGCATCCTGCACGTCAAAGACCTGCTGCGCGCGATTGTCGGCAATAATGGTAAGACGTCTGGTCTGAACATTCTCGAGATTTGTCGTGATCCATGGTTCATCCCGGAAACAACAGCGGCAGAGGATCAGCTTGATCTCTTCTTGAAAAGACGCAGCCATTTCGCGCTCGTTGTCGATGAATATGGCGCCTTGCAAGGACTGGTCACGCTTGAAGATATTCTCGAAGAAATCGTCGGCGACATTCGAGACGAATATGACGTCGTTGTGCGCGGCGTACGCCCGCAAGAAGACGGTTCTGTCTATGTTGAGGGCGGCGTCACGATTCGCGACCTCAACCGGGCCATGGGCTGGGAGCTACCGGACGAAGAAGCCGTGACAATTGCGGGCCTCGTCATTCATGAGGCTCAAACCATCCCCGAGCCGGGTCAACGGTTTGCTTTCTATGGCTATCGCTTCGACATCGCGCGTAAGAACCGCAACCAGATCACCGGTCTGAAAGTGATGCCGGTGCGCGAGGAGCGTGACGCACAAGATGCGTAAGTTCGAACAAATCTTAGATTTGGCGGCGAGTCATCATGGCTCGCGCGACCAAGTTCTGGCGATTGCTCATAACGAACACGCCGCCTCGGACCCCGCGGAGGTCAGCGATGATCGCTATTTGGCTGAGATGGCCAAGGCGGTATTCAGCGCTGGGTTTAATTGGACAGTCATCCGGAATAAGTGGCCCGGCTTCGAGGCCGCCTTTGACGGGTTTCAACCTCATCGCGTCGCCTTTTACTCTGATGAGGACTTGGATCGCCTACTCTCGGACGCTGCGATTGTTCGAAATGGTCAGAAGATCACGGCCACGATTGAGAATGCCCGCTTCGTAGCTGCCACCGCTAAAGAGTATGGCAGTTTCGGCGCGTTCCTCAATGCATGGCCCGGCGATGATCAAGCGGGTTTGCTCGCTTATCTCGGTAAGCATGGCGCCCGCCTCGGCGGCGCGACGGCGCAGTATTTTCTGCGGTTCTCCGGCTACGATAATTGGATTGCTTCGAAGGATGTCTGCGCGGCCCTGATGCGAGAAGGCGTCCTGGATAAGCCAGCGGCGACCAGCAAGACGGCCTTGAAAGCCGTGGATGCTGCGATCAATGAGCTGCAAGCCCAGTCCAACCTCCCGCGAGCGACGATCTCGCGGGTGCTCGCACTTTCGGTGGGGCCGTAATGTCTTTTGCCGCGACTTTCATCACACTCTATCCGAACGCCTTTCCGGGCCCGCTTGGCGTCTCTATCTTGGAGCGCGCGCGCAAGGACGGTTTGTGGTCACTAAACACGGTCGACTTGCGCGACTTCGGCCTTGGCAAGCATCGCCAAGTTGACGAAAAGCCTGCCGGCGGAGGTGCGGGTTTAGTTTTGCGCCCTGATGTTGCGGCCGCGGCGATCGATCATGTCGGCACCAATGAGTGCCCGATCATCTACCCGAGCCCGCGCGGCGTTCCTTTTTCTCAGTCTTTGGCGGAGACATGGGCAAGCGGGCCTGGCCTCACCTTTTTCTGCGGACGCTTCGAGGGACTCGATCAACGCGTTCTAGAGAGCCGTAATCTCGTCGAAGTCTCGCTCGGCGATTTTATCCTCGCGGGCGGTGATGTCGCGGCGATGGCGATGCTGGAAGCAACGCTGCGTTTGATCCCTGGGGTGGCGGGAAACCACGCCTCTGTAGAGGATGAAAGCTTCAGTAACGGCCTGCTCGAATACCCACACTATACCCTCCCCAGAGACTGGGAAAATCGCTCCACGCCAGAGGTTCTTCTGTCCGGTGATCATAAAGCTGTCGATGAGTGGAGGAATCAGCAGAGTCAGGCATTGACAAAACATCGTCGACCCGATTTATGGGCGGCTTTCCGAAATGGACCCAATTTGCGAGCGTCGGAGACGGACGATGAATATGATTGAACAGCTAGAAGCTGAAGAAGTTGCCCGCGTCACCGCTGGCAAAACCATCCCAGAATTTTCGCCAGGCGATACGTTGTCAGTCAACGTTCGCATTAAAGAAGGCGACCGTGAGCGTGTACAGCGCTACGAAGGCGTATGCATTGCACGCGCTGGCCAAGGCCTAAATGAGAACTTCACAGTTCGTAAGATTTCATTCGGCGAAGGCGTAGAGCGGGTTTTCCCGGTCGTATCCCCGATGATCGAAAGCATCGAAGTGAAGCGTAAAGGCCGCGTTCGCCGCGCCAAGCTTTACTATCTGCGCGATCGCCGCGGTAAATCTGCCCGTATCGCTGAGCGGACCACCGGACACGGTATGGAAACCACTGAGATCACCACGTCTAAAACAGAACTTCGCCGTCAGCGCGACGCAGCAAAAGTTGCCCGCCGTGAAGAGGCTGCGAAAGAACGTGAAGTGGCTGCAAAAGCGAAAGCCGCTGAGGAAGCGGCCGCTGCCGCCGCCGCTGAAGCTGAAGCAGCTGCTGCAGAAGCCGCCCCGGAGGGTGACGCTGAAGCGTAGTTCGATAACCGAACTCAAATAGATCAACCCCCGCTCGAAAGAGCGGGGTTTTTTTATGCCTGATAGGGTAAATATCTTCTGGTTCACGCGTAATTTTAAGACATCTTCAGCCAGTTAAATCACTAAAAAAGCAGTAGATTTTCTCGCACGGGGGGAATCCGATTGGTTAAGGTCCCGTCATTTCCTATACGAAACAATAGGCGTGTTTCTTGCGTTGCACACGCGGGTGTCCCGAAATGGATCGGGTCCTGACGAACACGTCCGCCAAGCGGCTAGAAAGGCCGCTTAAAAAGGGGAAGAGAGATATGAAACTTTCAAAGTCGATTTTTGTCGGCATCGCAGCAGTTAGCCTGCTTCCGTTCACCGCCATGGCGGACGGCGACAAAACAAGTTGGGATGGCAAAGCTGCTGGCGAGCGCTATGCTGTGAGTGGAGCATCTACATCAGATCGCGCGCTGTCCGACGACGAAATCCGCGACATCATCTCGCGCTCTGGCGCAACCGGGGCCGACACAGATGTGCGTTACCTCGGCGGCTCAGAAACCGCGATCGAAACCACATATTGCTGTGAGAATGTCGACGAGCAGATCGAAACACGCACAGAGATTGAAGAAACCACTGAATATATCGATGCGGTTACCCGCCGTGAAATCACTCAGCCGGTTCAGCGCACGCTGATCCAGCCAATCACGCAAGAAGTGCTACAAGGTTCTGTTGAGGACATCACAGAAGACCGCATCTACGAAACAAACCGCTTGGAAACGCGTTATGAGCGCGATGAAGTTCCAGCTGTCGTTGAGAATTATATCCCGCAAGTCACCACTGAGACCGTCGAAGAAGTCACTGAGACTTACTATGACGCAATCACACGCCGTGAGATCATTCAGCCGGTTGAACGCACAACAGTTGTGCCTGTGCAGCGCCGCATCATTCGCCCAGTGACTGAAACAATCACCAATGAGATCCGCTACGAAACGCGTACCGCACCGGTCCAGCGTCAGTCAGTTGAGATCCCAGCCACGATTGAGAATGTCACCGAAGACATCACAACCGTGACGGAAGAGCAGATTACAGAGCGCATCGTTCCCTACATCGCGACCCGTAATGTGTATCAGCCAAGAACTGTTACCACTGTGCAGCCGATTGAGCGTCAGATCCTTCGCGGGACAACCGAAAGCATCACGGAAGCAACGCGCCACGAAGAAGAGCGTCTTCCAGTTCGCATCGAAACGGTCGAAGCACCGCAAGTTGTTGAAAACATCACACCGCGCGTCACCGAGCGCACGGTTCTGGAAGTTGAAGACGTGTACATCGATAATGTGACACGCAACATCATCCAGCCGGTGGTTGTCACAACGATCCAGCCGGTCGTGAAAGAAGTTCTCAACGGACGGACGGAAACTGAAACACGCGCGACACGCTATGAGACGGAAACCCTCTCTGGTATGACGAACTCTGTTTCTGTTCCGGACACTGTCGTGAACTACATTCCTCAGCTGACCGAAGAGTACCAAGAGGAGCGTTCTGAGAGCTATTTCGAAGCTGTCACACACCGCGACATCTACCAGCCGGTTCACCGGAAAATCATCCAGCCGGTTGAGATTCGCAAGGTCACTCCAAAAACAGAGACTGTTACGAACGCGACGCGCTACGAAACAGTCCGGGCAAGCCTGGTCGTGCTGAACATCGGCGCACCGTGTAACTGCCAGTAATAGAAACGTCGCTGGCCGAGCGCCAGTGACTGAAAAACGAAACAGGGCTGGTGGGACAATCCTACCAGCCCTTTTCTCTGTCTAATGCTT
Source organism: Pseudomonadota bacterium (assembly GCA_038526925.1). Lineage (GTDB taxonomy): Bacteria > Pseudomonadota > Alphaproteobacteria > Caulobacterales > Hyphomonadaceae > Henriciella. The sequence goes on along the minus strand of JBCBGJ010000071.1, from coordinate 2,034 downwards.
GCGAAAATTGCGCCCGCATGCTGATACACGCGGCTGAAAGGTAGGACTGAGATGGCCGGACAAACGCTCTATGATAAAATTTGGAACCAACATGTTGTGCGCGAAGACGCGGCGACGGGTGAAGCGCTCCTATTTATCGATCTGCATCTCATCCACGAAGTAACGACGCCGCAGGCCTTTGCGGGTTTGAAATCCGCAGGGCGCAGCGTTCGGCGCCCAGACCTGACGCTCGCAGTGGCCGATCATAATACGCCCACCGCAGATCAAGCGCTCGGCCTCAGCGGCGTTCGCGATGAAGCGGCGCGGAATCAGCTTGAAGCCCTGACACGGAATGTCGAAGAGCATGGCATCGAGTTCTTCCCGATGGGTCATATCAACAATGGGATTGTCCACGTGGTCGGCCCTGAGCAGGGGCGCACACAGCCGGGCATGACGATCGTTTGCGGCGACAGCCATACATCGACACATGGCGCTTTTGGCGCTTTGGCGCATGGGATTGGTACATCTGAAGTCGAGCATGTGCTGGCGACGCAAACATTGCGCGCGCGTAAAATGAAGAACATGGCGATCGAAGTGCGCGGGAAGCTCGCCGACGGCGTGACAGCGAAAGATCTCGCGCTTCACCTGATCGCAAAAATCGGTACGGCTGGCGGCACGGGCTGCGTCATGGAATATCGCGGCGAAGCGATTCGCGCCCTATCCATGGAAGGGCGAATGACCCTCTGTAATCTCTCGATCGAAGGCGGGGCGCGCGCTGGCTTGATTGCGCCGGATGATGTGACGTTCGACTATATGAAAGGGCGCCCGGCCACGCCTAAAGGCGGCGCTTGGGAAATCGCGGAACGCCATTGGCGCACGCTCTATTCTGATGATGATGCCGCTTGGGATGAGGTTATTGAGATCAACGCCGCAGAGATTGAACCGACCGTCACCTGGGGGACCAGCCCTGAGCAAGCGATCCCACTCTCAGCAGCAATTCCGAACCCAGCCACAATGAGCGACCCCGTCAAAAAGGCCGCGGCAGAAAGAGCGCTCGACTATATGGGCTTAGATGCGGGCGAAAAGCTAGCGGGCACGCCCGTGCAGCGTGTGTTTATTGGATCCTGCACAAATTCGCGCATTGAAGACCTGCGTGCTGTCGCTGATATCGCAAAGTCTGGCAAAGTCGCTGAAGGCGTACGCGCAATGATCGTCCCTGGCTCTGGACTCGTTCGCGCCCAAGCTGAAGCTGAAGGTCTCGACGAAATCTTTGAAACGGCAGGCTTTGAGTGGCGGGAGCCCGGCTGCTCCATGTGCCTCGGTATGAACCCGGATATTCTCTCGCCCGGCGAGCGCTGCGCCTCGACCTCGAACAGAAACTTCGAAGGCCGACAAGGCCGCGGCGGCCGCACGCACCTGATGAGCCCTCATCTTGCCGCCCGTGCCGCGATCACTGGAGTCATAGGCGGGTGAGTCTATCAGATTGGACGGCCCGCGAGCGGCCTGGGCAATGGCCTTTGACGGGCGCTCGTGTGGTGCTCGAACCGCTTGATTGGGAGACGCACGCCGATGACTTGTATACAGCCATCGCGGCCCCGGATATTGCCGATCTCTGGGACTATATGCCGATTGGGCCGTTCAAAGACCAAGCTCAGTTTGAAAAAACTTTAACCCATGTTTGCGCCGAATTCGGCTGGGAACTGCTTGTCATCCGTAAGGTCAAGGACGGAACTATTCTCGGTATGGCGGGATATATGCGGATTCGGGAACCTCATGGCAGCGCTGAAATAGGCTGCGTCTCATTCGGGCGAGCTTTACGGCGAACACCGGAAGCCACCGAGGCCATGTATTTGATGGCGCAGCATGTTTTCGACGAGCTTGGCTATCGCCGATACGAATGGAAGTGCCACAATGACAATGCTGCGTCACGGCGGGCCGCGACTCGATTCGGGTTTCAGTCCTCGTCGGTCATCGCAAACCAGGCCGTATCTCGGTTCTTGCCTTTGACGACCATATCGTTGCGAAACACGCCTTCGAACTGAAACCCGAATCGAG
>JBCBGJ010000070.1:0-9434 GCA_038526925.1 Pseudomonadota bacterium | reverse complement strand
TCTCGTTTGCGGTGGTCAGAAACCCCTGGGATCGTTTCGTCTCTGCCTTTCACTACCTAAAGCGGGATCCGCGATCGAGAAAGGCATCGAAATCGTCATACTCGCCAAGTACGTCTTGCGCCCAGCTTTTGTCGTCCACCGATAGCGGATCCCGCTTTAGGTAGTGAAAGGCAGAGACGAAACGATCCCAGGGGTTTCTGACCACCGCAAACGAGAAGGATCGCTCCCAAAGTTCGAGGGACGAAGACTTGAAACCAACCACATTGCAATGCGTTTCCCTGGGCTTGTCCATTGAGAATATGTCGTAGATGCTCGTTCCACCGGTCTTCGGGATATGAACAAACGCGACAGAGTTCTTGCAGTTCCAGTCGGTCCAAGGCGATACAGATTTGACCCGTCGCCGCCACCACAGGTTTTGATAGTGCCTTCCGGCGCCAGCAGCGTATACCGCGCTTTTTCCTATCACAAACCTGGATCTCATTGTCTTTTCATCTCAAAAAACAATAAAAATTCAATGAACCTGGTGTATCAGCCATCGCAGCCAATGGCCGAAGAGGCGTAACCAACCCCATGTGAAAGTTTAAGTCTTTTACCTCAGCAATGAACTGTAGATTTGGAGAATCTGCGCTATATATCTCGCCGGCCAGCACGAATTGGAAAATACCGCATGAAGCCGCTCTCCCTTTGCTGTCTTTTGGTGCGTTCGCGACATGGCAGAGTGCGGGAGCTACTCATTCGATGAGCAATGATACGAGCCAGAAGGCCTCTACAATTCGGGAAACGCAAAGCGAGACACGTTACGATGTCGTCGTCATGGGGGCCGGAATGACCGGGCTTACCTTGGCTTACGAGCTCAATAGACTTGGACTGAAAGTGTGCGTCTTAGAGGAATATGAAACCCCGGGCGGAAATCATATCTCGGATAATATCGATGGTATGAGTTTTGACATTGGAGCGATCTTCCATTGGTCAAACGGCTTACTGTTTAAGATGTTTCCAGGTTTACTATCCGAAGCCGTTCCAGTTCGCTGGCGGACCGATCGCATCAACCCTGATGGTAAGGTTCGTTTGTACCCTTACGAAATCAAATCTGAGCTTCTGAGCAAACCGATATCCGAAATCGTTCGAGCATTCGCCAGTATCTTGAAGAACCGCCTGTTCCCGCCGAAAAAGAACTCAGCCGAGGCATTCCTTCACCACTACCTTGGTAAGGACCTGACTCAATCCTCCGGAATAGAACGGTATGTCGAGCGATTTTACGGGCTACATCCGCGAGATGTGAGCTATGAATTTGCGCGGGCACGCATGTTCCATATTGTCCAGGGGACAAGTGTGTCTCGACGTATCGGGCACATTTTCTCTAAGCTTTTTAGAAGACAACAAGCTTCCCCGCAGAGTCGCTGCCTTGCGAGACCTGTCCAAGGGTTTCCGTATTTCTATCAGAACGCCATCGATCAATTGCGCTCGGATGGCGTATCGGTGAAGCTTGCTTGCAAAACTCAAAACATTGAAAAACGCGCATCTGGATTCAGAGTCACAACCACGACGGAGCAAATCTCAAGCGACCGACTGTTCAACACAACGCCGCTAACGCATATCGCCGAGAAAGTTGGAATCGACACCTCAGCCATCCCGACATCGCTCCAGCTGTACAGTCTGTACTTCAAGTTCAAAGGTGAGCTCGGTTTCGAAGGGCCCATCTTGTATAATTTTCAGAACGAGGGACTCTGGAAGCGCCTGACTCTGCATTCTCAGTATTATGGTGAAGTCGATGATTGGTCTTACTTTTCGATAGAAACAACCGTTCATCTCGGTGACAATAAAGACGTCCAAGCCTGCGAAGACGACTTTCGAACAAGTATCCGCAATGTCGACATTCTTAAAGGGACGTTAGAATTGGTCGGGCACCGGCAAACAGACTTTGCCTATCCACTATACGAGCATGACGTGACCGCCCGGCGACAGAGTATCATCCAAAGACTGGAGGCGCTCGGGATCGAATCTGCAGGCCGCCAGGGACGGTTTGAATACCTCCCTGTCACTCATTTCGCCGTGGTTAGCGCTCAAGATGCAATCGAGCGATCAGGGGTAAAACTCAACACGGATTAGCGGGAAGCGGTCAGCTCTCCAGACCAATATGCATCAGTGTATTCGCCTGCGTTTCCCGCAAAGAATCTTCGCTAAACTCATCTAAACTCTCCTCGAAGAGCTGATGATAGTTGAGCTCCGCGCCGAGCCTTAGATACGCCGCTCCTAAACCGATTGCGGCTCGGTCCATAAAGACAAATTCGGCCGGGACTGTGACCGGCCCCTTCTCTTTCAGGAGCTTTCGCACCGCGAAGGCTTCTTTGCGGCCATAATCACCGGGCTTAATGCCGTCGGCGACGCTGCGGACGCGGTCGTCCAAAAGCGGGCCATATATGAAACGCGCCCAAATGCTGAGGACTTCCACCAATTCCGTGTTGAGGCCTTTAAAGCCCCATTTCTCAAACGCGGCATAAACGGCGTCGAAATCATCCGCGAGCAGGCCGCGATAGAGGTCGACAACGCCAGCTACAAAGCTTGGCGGGAAGATGCGGATACAGCCAAAGTCTAACAGATTTAGGCCCTGCCCCTCATTTGTGACTTGATAATTGCCTAAATGGGGATCGCCATGAATCACTGCCGCGCCGGTGAACGGGTTCCACCAGGTCCAGAAAAGATGCCGCGCAATCGTATTGCGAACTTCTTGCGGCGCGCTCTCGTAATCATTCAGCCGGTCGCCTGTGACCCAAGACATAGTGAGCAAGCGATCGGTGCTCAGCTCCGGCACAAGGTCCGGCACGGTCACATAGTCGGCATCTTTCAGCAGGTATTGATAAAGCTGCATATGCTTTGCCTCGCGCGCATAATCGAGTTCTTCGCGCAGGCGATCTGTGATCTCTTCAATCACTTCAGACGGATCAACTGAGCCATCCAAGCGCTTGAACATGCCGAGTAGCATTTTTAGCTGCCCCACATCACTTTCAACAGCAGACGTCATGTCCGGATATTGCAGCTTACAGGCAACCTCGCGGCCATCATGCAAAGTCGCGCGGTGAACCTGACCAAGGCTTGCAGCATGGGCTGCTTCTTTGCCAAACTCAGCAAACTTGCTCTGCCAGTCGGCCCCGAGCTCAGCTCGCATGCGCCGGCGGACAAAAGGCCACCCCATCGCGGGGGCCTGCGCCTGTAACTGGCTCAGTTGATCCGCATACTCTTCCGGTAGGAAGTCAGGCACGGTCGAGACCATCTGCGCCACCTTCATCAGCGGACCTTTTGATTTCCCAAGCGCCGCCGCCAAGGCTTTAGCGATGCGTTCATCGCCTTTCTCGCCGCCAAACATGGCGTTTGCCGCAAAGGTTAGCCCAGCGCCGGACAGGTTGGTCCCCACCTTCATCGTCCGTCCCAATCGGGCCGAAAGACGGTTACGTTCAGGGTCTTTTTCGAAATCTTGCGTGTCAGTCATGGTCGCTCTGAGGTGAGGTTTCCACAAACATAGGGCTAAAAGCGCAGCCGCGAAGGGGAGAAGGAGTCGCGGGGGGCGAAGAACGTGTCTATATTCACAGCATGTCGGGACCGAATCGCCCATCAATTTCTGAAATGGCCGCCGCGCGCGCACCTGTGCCGCGCGATAATGCGAGCTATTTGGAGGGTTTGAACCCGGAGCAAAAAGAAGCGGTGCTCACCACGGAAGGTCCGCTTCTCGTATTGGCAGGTGCCGGAACCGGGAAGACGCGGGTGCTGACCACGCGGCTTGCGCACATTATCGCATCCGGGCTTGCCTATCCGAGCCAGACACTAACGGTCACCTTCACCAACAAAGCAGCACGTGAAATGCGCGAGCGCGCCTTGAAGTTGACCGGCGACGCTGGTGAAGGCCTGCGCTGGCTGGGAACCTTCCATTCGATCTCTGCGCAGATCCTGCGGCGCCATGCAGAATTGGTTGGGCTCAAGTCAAGCTTCACGATTATCGACACCGATGATCAGATCCGGCTTTGCAAACAGATTATCGATGCCGAGAACATTGACGCGAAGCGCTGGACGCCGCGCTACCTGGCGGGGCTGATCGATGGTTGGAAGAACCGCGCATTGCTGCCAGGCAAGGTCCCTGGCGATGAAGCTTATCAATTTGCCGATGGCAAAGGCATCAAATGCTATGAGACCTACCAGGCCCGCCTCAAGGTCCTGAACGCTTGTGATTTTGGAGATCTGCTGATCCACAATATTACGCTGTTCCAGGAAAACCTGGACCTGCTCGCCGACTTCCATCGCAAGTTCAAATACATCTTGGTCGACGAGTATCAGGATACGAATGTCGCCCAATATCTTTGGCTCCGCCTGCTCGCGCAGGGCAATTCTAACATTTGCTGCGTCGGTGATGATGACCAATCGATCTATGGTTGGCGGGGCGCTGAGGTCGATAACATCTTGCGCTTTGAGAAGGACTTTCCGGGCGCGAAGACGATCCGTCTGGAGCGCAATTATCGCTCGACCGAGCCGATCCTGGCCTGCGCCTCGGCGGTGATCGCGAACAATAAAGGCCGCCTTGGCAAGACACTGTTTGTGGGCGGCGACTGGGCGGGTGATCCGGACGCCAAGAAAGTGCAAGTGCGCGGTCTTTGGGACGGCGAAGCCGAAGCCCGTATGATCTGCGACGAGATCGAGGCCTGGGCGGCGCGCGGCGGAAAGAACACTTACGAAGACTGTGCCATTCTGGTTCGTGCCTCCTGGCAGATGCGACTGTTCGAGGAACGCCTGATCATTCTGGGCATTCCCTATCGTGTCATTGGCGGTCCGCGCTTCTTCGAACGTGCTGAAATCCGGGACGCGATGGCTTATCTCCGCCTGATCCGATCCACAGATGACGATCTCGCCTTCGAGCGCGTGGTCAATCAGCCAAAACGCGGGGTCGGCAATACAACCGTGCAGAAGCTTCAGCGCTATGCCCGCGATGACGGTCGTAGTCTTTTCACGCTGACGCCAATGGTACTCCAGACGGACGAGATTAAAGGCCCAGGGAAACGGGGCCTTACGCAATTCATCGATCAGATCAATCTTTGGCGCGACCGCCACAATAGCGGCATGAGCCATACCGAGCTCGCGCAGGTCATCCTCGACGAATCTGGCTACACGGACATGCTGCAAAAGGACCGCAGCCCCCAGGCACAGACCCGGCTCGACAATTTGAAAGAGCTGATCAACGCGATGGGCGAGTTCGACAATCTCACTGGGTTCCTTGAGCATGTTGAACTGGTCATGGACACAGGCGGTAACTCGAACGGCGATGAAGTCCAAATCCTCACGCTGCACGGTGCTAAAGGCCTCGAATGGCCACTCGTCTTTTTACCCGGCTGGGAAGAGGAAGTGTTTCCATCGCGCCGGTCGCTTGATGAAAGCGGAGCCAAGGGCCTGGAGGAAGAGCGCCGCCTCGCCTATGTCGGCATCACCCGGGCGCGCGAAGTCTGCCGCATCTCATTCGTTGCCAATCGCCAGATCTTTGGTCGCTGGCAGAGCGTGTTACCGAGCCGGTTTGTCGACGAGCTCCCCCATGACCAGGTCGAAGCCGAAGCCGAAACGGGGTATTCCTCCCTACCTGGAAGCGATGACGGCTTCACAGGTACAGTCGAAGACCTTGGTGAGCGCTCCAACTACACCTCCCCTGGCTGGAAACGCCTGAAAGAGAATGCTGGAAAGTACGATTCAGCCCCAGTCATTGATGGCAAAGCCACATTGGTCGCGTCCGAGTCTGGCCAATCCGGTTTCAAGCTCAACCAGCGCGTCTTCCACGAAAAATTCGGCTACGGCAAAGTCATGGACGCCAACGGCACCAAACTCACCGTCGCCTTCGAAAAAGCGGGCCTCAAGAAGGTCATCGCCACTTTTGTCACCGCGGCTTAGCCAGCTCTACCCAAGCCACACCCAAGCAGGATCGATCCAATGAAAACACCCGAAGATGCCCTCGATGATTTTCTCGAAACGCTGCGCCGGGAGTTTCGGTCTGATCCTGAGCTCGCGCATCGCGTGGTGAGAGCACTTGGCGTGAAAGTTGAGCTGCGTGGCTCCAAAGCAGCTGATGTCCTGAACGCACTAGAACTCGTCGATAAAGAAGGTCCAGATGGCGCGCGCGAGACGCTCCGCTCTTTCTCAGCGGCCGAGCTCAAAAAGATCGCGAAGAACAATAATCTCGCAACGCCAGTGGATATGAAATCGCTCGACGATGCGGGTCTGGTAGAAATGATCGCGACCCGCGCCGCCAATAAGATTGCAGAGCGTCGTCGCTAGCTCGCGGCTTTAAGGGCTTTGTCCAAATCGGCCATTAGGTCTTCCGCTTCCTCAATCCCGATCGAGAGACGAACGGAGTCTGGCGCAGCGCCAGCGGCAATCTTTTGCTCGTCTGTCAGCTGTCGGTGCGTTGTTGAAGCTGGGTGAATGACCAGCGAGCGCGCATCCCCAAGGTTGGCGACGTGGCTGAAGAGTTCGAGGCTGTTCACAAACTTCACGCAAGACTCATAACCGCCCTTCAACTGGACTGTGAACAAGGCGCCGGCCCCTTGCGGGCAGAACTTTTGAGCACGCGATTTATAAGGCGAACTATCGAGACCTGCATATGTCACACTCGAGACTGCGTCATGGCCTTCGAGCCAGGCTGAGATCTTCTCGGCATTGGCGACGTGTTTCTGCATGCGCAGAGACAGGCTCTCAATCCCCATCAGCGTATAGTGCGCACCTTGTGGGTTCATGGTCATGCCCAGATCGCGAAGACCGATCGCAATCGAATGGAACGTGAACGCGGCAGGACCGAATGTCTCATGGAACTTTAGGCCGTGATAGGCAGGCTCTGGCTCGGTGAGCGATGGGAATTTACCTGCCGCGGTCCAATCAAATGCCCCAGAATCGACAATCGCGCCGCCGGTCACTGTGCCATTTCCCGTCAGATACTTGGTCAAAGAGTGGGTGACCAAGGTCGCGCCATATTGGATCGGGTTACAGAGGTAAGGCGTCGCCGTCGTGTTATCTACGATCAACGGCACCTGAGCGGCATCGGCAATCGCCGCGATGGCTTCGAGATCGGTGACATAACCGCCTGGATTGGCAATCGTCTCACAGAAGATCGCGCGCGTGTCTTCGTTGACCGCAGCTTTGACGGCATCGAGATCATCGAAATCGACAAAAGTCGCGTCCCAGCCAAAGCGTTTAATCGTGTGAGTGAACTGCGTGACAGACCCGCCATAAAGGCGCGTTGAGACGACAACGTTGCGACCTGGCTCCATCAGCGGGAAGAGCGCCATGAGCTGCGCCGCGTGGCCAGAGGAACAACAGACTGCTCCAGCGCCGCCTTCGAGCTGCGCGATCCGATCGCCGAGCGCGCCAACCGTTGGATTGGTTAGGCGGGAATAGATGTAACCCACTTCTTGGAGGTTAAACAAAGCGGCCGCGTGGTCTGCATCGCGAAACACAAAGGCCGTCGACTGATAGATGGGAACTTGGCGCGCACCCGTGGCCGGGTCGGCAACAGCGCCTGCGTGAATTTGTTTGGTATCAAAGCCGAGGTCTTGTTCGCTCACTGGATCTTCTCCCATCTCGTTTCAGATGGGTCGTAGACCACAGCGTTAACAGGTTCAACTAAAGCTTGGCTTTAGTGTTTCGTGGCTTCGTCTTCGCTGCCAATGCCGTCCCAGAATTTTTTCACGCGGCCCATAAAGCCTTCGGATTCTGGATTGCAGTCTTTGCCGGAGCAATCGCAAAACTCGCGCAGGATTTCTTTCTGGCGGGCTGTGAGGTTGCGCGGGGTTTCCACGAACATTTCGATGTAGAGATCGCCGGTCTGATGATTGCCGCGGAGGCTCGGCATGCCTTTGCCGCGAAGACGTAACTTGCGACCTGTTTGAGCACCTTCCGGTATGCTGACGCGGGCGCGCCCGCCATCAATCGTCGGAATTTCAATCTCGCCGCCGAGGGACGCCGTCACCATAGAGACAGGGGTTCGGCAATAGAGGTTCGGACCGTCGCGCTCGAAGATGTCATGCTCTTCGACATTCACGAAGATGTAGAGATCACCCTTTGGGCCGCCTTGAGTTCCGGGCTCACCTTCGCCGGAGAGGCGGATGCGCATCCCGGTTTCAACACCAGCTGGGATTTTGACCGACAGGTTGCGATCTTCCTGAACCTGACCCGCGCCATGGCAGGTTTTGCAAGGCTTGGCGATGATTTGACCCTTGCCATGACAGCGCCCGCAGGTGCGCTCCATAGTGAAAAAGCCTTGCTGAGCGCGGACACGTCCGGTGCCACCGCAAGCCGGACAGGTTTCCGGGCTCGTTCCAGGCTCTGCGCCGGTGCCATCGCAGGTCAGGCAGTCAACAGCTGTCGGCACATTGATCGTAGCGTCTTTGCCGTTGAAGGCCTCTTTCAACGTGATGTCCATGTCGTAGCGCAAATCTGCGCCGCGCTGCGGGCCACCGCGGCGGCGTCCTCCGCCAAATGGATTGCCACCAAAGACCTGGCTAAAGATGTCTTGGAAAATATCGTTCGGGTCGCCGCCGTCAAACGGGTTGCCGCCGCCACCGCCGCCCATACCGTTCTCGAAGGCCGCATGGCCGAAACGGTCATAAGCCGCTTTCTTCTCAGCGTCAGACAGAACGGCGTAAGCTTCGCCGACTTCTTTAAACATCGCCTCAGCTTCAGCATCATCCGGATTTTGATCCGGGTGATATTTCATTGCCAGCTTTCGATAGGCGCTCTTAAGGGCCTTCTCGTCCGCATTTCGGTCTACGCCGAGCACGTCATAATAGTCGCGTTTGCTCATGAAGCGGGTACCTGCCGTTCAAACTCTCTCTCGATTGCCAAGGTGGGGAGGTCCGTAGCGAAGTGCAAGGCCTTTAACTGTAGGCCTATCCCACCTTTTTGATTTTGGTGCCTCCAAGCACACGCTCTGAGATTTCTTTAGGCACAATCATCAACGTATCCGAGAGAGTTTGCCCCCATTCCTTGAGCAGCTCCGTTGCGCGCGCCGATCCGGTTCGCTCTTTGTGGATCTCGAGCATCACCTGAAAAGCGGTTCGAGCATGTGGCCAATCCGGATGCGATCGATTGGTACTCCATCGTCGACATGGATCAGAAACATATCGACGTTTTTCAGGGTCCCAGATATAAGCGACGCCGCCGGTCATCCCGGCGCCAAAATTATCGCCAACAGAGCCTAGGATCGCGACGCGGCCACCGGTCATGTATTCACAGCCATTCGCGCCGCAGCCCTCGACCACCGCTTCCGCGCCTGAATTGCGCACGCCGAAACGGACACCGGCCTGACCCGCCGCATAAAGGTTGCCGCTGGTCGCGCCATAGAGGCAAGTATTGCCGATGATCGTGTTCTCGCGCGGCGCGCCGCATCTCGATGATTTGGATTTGAATCCCCT
>JBCBGJ010000069.1:0-9461 GCA_038526925.1 Pseudomonadota bacterium | reverse complement strand
CCCGCTGGTCCACCGCCCAATATTAGATAAGAATTCTTACGCATCGACTCTACTTTTGGGCGGTGGACCAGCGGGACTGACTATGGCGCGGATGCTAAAAGACCGCGGCGTTACTAATGTCAAAGTGTTGGAAGCTTCGCCGAAAGTCGGCGGAAAATGCCTCTCCAGTCCGATCGGTGATCACATCGTCGAGTTCGGGACCTGTTATGCAATCTGGTCCCACAAATATGTCCTGAAACATATGAAAAAGCTGGGCATTAAACGCAATTATTTGCGCGCCCAGCGGATCGATGGCCGCGAATTGATCAACTATATCAAGGATGGCAGCGGACCGCCCTTTATGATCCAAGCGATCAAGTACGCCCTGAAACGTCGCAGCTTGATTAAGCGCGCTCAAAAGGGCGATGCGTCTGTGAATGAAGTTCTCGCACAGCCCACGCGGGATTGGCTGCGGGAAAACAATCTCGGCAAAATCGAAAATATGATGCACCGGGTCGTGACCTCGATCGGGTACGGCTATTTGGATCGATTACCCTTATTGCATGCCATGCGGTGGGTCGATTTCGATATGCTCCTCACCGGCCTCTTGAAATTCACCGTCATGCCGGAAGGCGGTTGGCAGCATTTTTGGAACGAGTTCGCCATATCACTCGATGTTGAATTGCAGACCAAAGCCGTCGCCGTCGAACGAAATGGCGAGACTATTCGCGTGCGCACCGAGTCCGGCGTGACGTTCGAAGCGGACCAATTGATCAATACGATCCCAATGTCTGAGTTTTGTGCGCTGACGGACGCCACCGAAACAGAACAAGAAATCGCCGCCTCTATCCAGTGGTCAGGATACACGACGACGCTTTTGTCAGTTGAAGACTGGCCTCATGACGCGCCCGTAAATGCCTGGAGCGCCACCTGCGCCACCGACGAAAATGACGGCCAGCTTCTGTTCTACCGATATGAATGCCCCGAAGAGGATGGGCGTGTTCTGTTTAGCGTCGGCCAATTGTCGATCGCTTATACTCCGGACGAATTGGCCGAACTTGCAACTTTCGATGCCCGCGAAAAAGGCGCTTTAGATCCGCGCGTCGTACAGCAAGTCATCTGGCAATACATGCCGACTTATGAAGCGGATAAAATTCGCGAAGGATTGCTGCAAAAGATGACGCAAATGCAGGGCGAACAGCGGACTTTTCACACAGGCTCCAGCTTCTCGCATGAAGCCGTCTCAACAATCGCGGCGTTTAACGCGCGTTTGCTGCCATTGGTAGCGCCTTAATCGGGCTGCCAACACTCTGAACGTGATCTGACGGGATAATCGCAATGAGATTGACCGATTTGTCGCCATTGAGATCTTCGCGATATTGGCCGCCCAGATTCTCAATATGTGTGGCGGACATATAAGATGCATAAGCGTCCAGCGTCACTTCTTCTTCGTTCGCAATCACCATGGTCGGCTTCTCGATGATCTCTTCGCGTTTGTCACCAAAAACGCCGCGGATGATGAAACAGATTGCATCAGATCCGTCCGGCATCGCCCGTACATGCATCGATAGCTTTCCAGAGGCTCCAACTGTGCGCAGTGTCTTTAAGCACATTTGGCCAAGCGCGCGGGTTAGAGAGCCACTGGCCGAAGACCGCACGAGAAGCTCTTCCGGGACAGCTTGAATGATCGCGCGCAACTCTGATTTATTCAGGTCGTTTTGCGCCATCTCGGTCAATTCCTCGGCGAAGATTTCCCGCAATTTGATCATCTCAGCATCCACTAAGTGCTGGTTATCGTCCAAAGAGTGCCGCGTCATTGACGACATCAGTCGCTCCAGATCTTTCGAAGCATTCATGATCAGGTTTGCCAGATTGCCGAGCTCCTCATGATCAAACTTGATCTGGGAATCCGGCTGCAGCAGTCGCGCATACTTCATGATCGATTTGATCGGATAGATAACTTCGCGCGAGATCGATTCAAAGAAGGCCGATTTGGTTTGCAGAGCTTGCTCAGCTTGCTTGCGTGATTCCAGGATCGTCTGCTGGCTTTCGACGAGCGAGCTGACATCTTCGACCAATTCAATTTGATCGCCTTCGACGCCATTGAACTCGGTCTGGCGATAATAGCGCCCTTCCCAGAAATAGAAGCCTTCACGCGTGCGCGTGCCATGCGTGACCGCTTCGCGATTGTTTTCCATAGTCTGGTTGGAGAAGACGACTTCACCAGAGTTATCTTGGATCTCTAAGCCGATGCCCAGCGTGCTGACCGCGGATTCAAGACGGCCCTTCGAAAGCTCCAGCCCGAGCCGGACGCGCAGCATTTCAACCGTATCGTGATACTTTAGGTGGGCCATATAAACCATGGTCACACCGAGCGTGCTACCCATAGCCGTAGTGATGATGGCGGCTGCCCCATCGATGAAGAGCAGAGAAAAAATTGTAACGGGCAGAGCACCGGCAAGAAAGCGCGCTGACATACCAGCATTTGACCCCAAACAAGCGGCCGCAGCGGCGCACATTCCAACTGACAGTGCCGCTAAGGTTATATTGGCCGCTGGGTCTGGACCGGCGAAGATCAAACAAGACGACGCCCACCAGGCGCCGAACAAGAAGTTGTTGCGTGCGCCTTTCTTAAGAAAGCCCCCCTTGAGCACGGCATCCTTTGGCACGGATGCCATAGCCACCGCGCCCTTCCACTGAAAGTAGGAAAAATACAGGATTGGGGCCCACCAGATCAGAGCCAGCCACCACCAAGTGAACTGCGCGAAGATTAGTGCAACGGCGGTACTGTTTATCGCGGTGATCAAAGCCAGCGGCTTCATCACCGTGGCGAGCTGATCGAACAATTCTCTAAGTACAACTTGCCGCAAACGCCCATCCGGGAGTTCCAGCGTGCCGTGCACGATGCTCTTAAAAACTGAAGCCGTAGAAATGCGCATAATCGGCTACATGCCACAGATGTCTTGAAAAACTGGTCGCGAAGACCGGAAATCTGCGTTCAGTTTTTTTAGGAACGATAAATCTTGCTTGCAGAATGGTTAATCGTCGAAATTTGTCGAAAGACCTTAACCGCATGGAAATCCGGACCCCGGAAAGGGGCGACGAGCTTAGGCGATGCGTTAAAAAACAGGGGATCAAGCTGTAAGAACACTCTCAGCTTCTCAATATTCGCTTGAAAATTAGAATTATGATTGATTTGTACTGTCTCGCAAATCAAAAGTATAACGACATGAATGCAAGAATTGGAAAACCTTATGTCTGACGAAAAAGACCAACTCTACACCCTCATGAAGGCGTTTTTCGAACAGAATGTGCCTTTTGCCAAACACACAGGGATTGAGTTGTTGGTGATTGCAGATGGTCACGGATCGGCACGTCTGCCGGACACCCAGGAAACACAGAACCATATGGGCTCTCAGCATGCGGGCGCATTGTTCACGCTTGCTGAAGCGGCGTCTGGCGCTGCATCCGTATCGCTTTTTGCAGATAAAATTGCTGTGGTTCGAGCCGCTATCGTCGACGCGAAAATAGAGTATAAAAAATCTGCTCGGGGCCCGATCCACGCAGAGGGTAAATTAAGACGTGCGGGCTCGGATATCATGGACGAATTCGCAAGCGAGGGCGCTGTAAACTTCGCTGTAGACGTTCTGCTCACAAATGCTGACGGGGTCGAAGTCGCATCGATGGAAGTGAACTGGCGAATTAAATCAACCGCAAACACCTAACGCCTAGACGTTTGCATCTCAGCCGGTTCGCCCAAAGAATACTGTATTGACCTAAGCCGTACGCTCGTTGCGCCCTTGCGCCCCGCGCGCGTTTCAGCGAACACATGTCCAACTGAAATGCTTCGTGGAAAAGGCGGACCAAGCGATGACCAAAACTCCGGTAAATGATTTTGCATTGGATCAAATTTGGCGGACAGGACGATCCTATAATGGGTGGACGCCGGAAACCGTTCCCGAAACCCTGATCCGAGCGACCTATGATCTGACCAAGATGGGCATGACCAGCGCCAATTGCTCGCCAGCTCGGTTTGTTTTCCTTCAGTCTTCAGAGGCAAAAGCACGCTTGAAGCCGCACTTGATGGAGGGCAATGTCGAGAAAACGCTCGCGGCCCCTTGGGTTGTCATTATTGCGCACGACCTAGAATTTCATGAGAAAATTCCAGAGCTTTTCCCGCACAATCCAGGGGCAAAAGATTGGTTCGCAGATGAGCAGAACCGCCATTTGACAGCATTTAGAAACGGAACACTTCAGGGTGCTTATCTAATGCTGGCCGCCCGCGCGCTTGGCCTGGATTGCGGACCAATGTCAGGGTTCGACAATGCAGGTGTGGATAAAGAGTTCTTCCAAAACGATGATGCCACCAAAACTTGGCGTTCGAACTGGCTTTGCAATCTGGGGCATGGCGATGATTCGACCATTTTTGATCGAAGCCCTCGATTGAGCTTTGAGGACGCGTGCCTCATTCTATAAAGCCGAAACAATGATTGTACTTGCCATCCATACCGCTAGTCCGGCCTGCGACCTCGCGATTTGGCGGGATGGAGACGTGATCGCAAGTATTTGCGAGCCGATGGTACGCGGCCAAGATGCCCGGCTGCCGGACCTGACAAAATCTCTACTAAAGTCTGCGGGCTGCAAGATGTCGGATGTTTCGCGCTTTGCCGTGGTCACAGGCCCTGGAAGCTTTACCGGCATACGCGTTGGTGTCGCCTTTGCGCGCGGTTTGAGCCTGGCAACGGGCGCGCCTTGCATCGGTGTGACCAGTTTGGAAGCCGCTCTCCCTGCGGGTCAGCAAGGGTCAGCGATCGTCGCCTTGGCAGCTCAGAAACGTCCCCCGGATGTAACGTTTTGGGCGCAAACCTTTCGGTCGGGAATGGCGACCGACATGGCAACTGAGATGCGAGCTGATGCGCTCGTACAACTTATGGCCGACCGTCCGCATTTACTGTTCGGAGATGGAGACGCGCTGTCTCATTACTTCCCAACAGACACGATCCACTCCGCGCAGCCCAGTGCTGCGCGCGCGGCCTCGGTGGCAGCCGGTTTAGATCAAGGCCAAAGACCCGCCCGCCCGACCTATGCTCGCGGCCCAGATGCCGCGCTTCCAGCGAACAAAACGAAGCGATGACGGGCGTGGTTAAGCTAGATGCTAAGCACTCTAATGACTTAGCGCGGCTACACGCTCTGTCATTTCGACGAGAAGAGGCTTGGGACGCTGCGGCATTTGAAAGTCTACTTCTGCAAACCAATACGCGGGCTTTTGGTGTCGAGCGCGACTCGACACTCGCCGCCTTCATCTTGGTACACTTTGTTCAACCCGAGGCCGAGATCCTGACGCTAGCAACCGCCCCGAGTTTTCAACGCCTGGGTTTAGCTCAATACGTGTTGCGAGAGGCTGAGTCTCAACTGCGTGAAGACGGGTTGGAAAAGTGGTTGCTCGACGTAGCAGAAGACAATCAGCCCGCCATTGCATTCTATCGAAAACTTGGCTTCGCAGAAGATGGCCGGCGCCCCCGATACTACAATCGCCTTGAAGGATCACGCATCGACGCCATCTTGATGTCGAAACACCTATCTAGACAGGAAACCAAGTAACAGGTTAGAGGGTCGCAAATGGATCGTTTGGAAAAACTCTGCGCCGAAAAAGGCCTCCGCATGACCGAGCAACGCAAGGTCATTGCACGCGTGCTATCTCAAGCTGAAGACCACCCGGATGCGGAAGAGCTGCACAGCCGGGCCAACGCTATCGACAAGAATATCTCTTTGGCGACCGTGTATCGGACAGTAAAACTGTTTGAAGAGTACGGCATTATCGAAAGCCATGATTTTGGCGATGGCCGTGCGCGGTATGAGGAAGTCCCGGACGAGCATCATGATCACCTCATTGACGTTAAATCCGGCAAAGTGATCGAGTTCCATAATGAAGAGATCGAGCGCTTGCAGATCGAAATTGCGAAGTCATATGGCTACAAGCTCGTCGATCACCGGTTGGAGCTCTACGCCGTTCCATTGAAAGAGACTGACGACTGATCTGTCGTGAGCCGTTCTAGTCCCTATCTCATCGCCCTGACCGGGGGCTCAGGCTCCGGTAAATCAACGGTTGCAGAAGCCCTTAAAGCGCTTTGCGAACATATTGGCGTCGTCGTATTCGCCGAGGATGGTTACTACTGGCCGATGAGCCATTATGGCCCCGCTGATACAGAGGATCAGCGGACTCAGATCATTTCGCGGGTCAATTATGATGACCCGATCAGCAAAGAAACCAGTCTCATGGCCCGCCAATTGGCGGACCTAAAGGCGGGCCGTACCATTGAGCAGCCAATCTATGATTATGACGCACATGACCGTATCGAAAGAACGCTAAAGATCGAGCCATCTCCGATTATCATTCTAGAAGGCATTCATGCGCTTTCAGTTCCGGAACTCAAACCGCTCATCGATTTGTCGATTTACGTCGATACGCCAGATGATTTGCGACTGGCACGGCGCCTGCGCCGCGACGTTCTCGATCGTGGGCGAAGTGTCGAAAGTGTACTGGCGCAGTACCTTGGAACGGTCAGGGCCGCACACTATCGACACACCTATCCCGCCATGTTCGAGGCTGATTTGGTCATCGCAGACGAAGGCCTACCAGCATACGGCCAAGTGCGCCCGAATGACGAAGCCATCGCGCGAATGCTTGCCCCCATTGCGGACCGCCTGCGATCTGAAGGTGTGATTTAACCTTTTTCGCGCTACACTGCCTGTAGATGCTACGTTTTGTATTCGTATTCCTCACAGCCGTCTTCGCGGCGGGTCCAGCCTTGGCATGTAACATGTCCGCTGACGCTCGGTCGTCTGACTTGGTTAAATACGTTGAAAATGGCTGGGACTGTTTCGGCGAGCTGCCAGAGACGTTTCGCTTCGACACTGAGGCGGAGAGGCAGTTTGAGCGCGAGGTTAATCGAGAGCGAGAACGCGCAGGCCTAAAGCGGCTTAAAATCCGTCACGAAACAAGAGACGCCGCGCGCTTTCACAGTCTCGACATGGGGGTGAACAAATTTTTCTCTCATACGTCACCGGGCGGATTATCTCATGACGAGCGGATAGCCGCCTTTGATCGCACGCTGATTTCCGATCGGTCGTCGGAGAATGTCGCGCAATTCGGACCCGCCGTTTGCACGGATCAAGACGATAATGTGGTGTCTTGCCTCTTACTCCCGGGGTTTGAATTGCCGACGCGCAACGAGGTGGTTGAACACCTTCATGAAGAGCTCATGCTGAGTGACGGACACCGCGAGAACATACTGGACCCCGATGTAACCCATATGTCGGTTGGAGTCGCACGGACAGACACAGGCTTCTATGTGACACAGCTCTTCGTCAGTGTGTCTGGAACCGTTGAAGAACCGCTACCCCTTCAGTTTGAAGCGGGAGATCGCATTATCGCCGACGCTCAAATCGATGCGGAATGGGATACTTACAGGTTCGCAGTCGCGACGGAAGAAGAGACCTTGGACCTCACAGCCGGGAAGATACCCGCTGACGTCTCAGGCGACATGCAAGTCTACTTTCGGGCAGAACGAGTCGAGGAAGGGCGTAATCGCAAGACGCAATTCTGGATCTATCTCTCAGGCCCTAAAATCTCCGTGCAGTCCTCTACAGGAAGCTAGCGACGTCTTCGAAAGGCTTTTTGATGAGAGCGTGGTTGGGCACCATTGCATCATCTGCCGCATAGCCGGCCACCAAAATTAGGAACGGTTTTTCTGTTTCGGGGCGGCCGCAGATACCGTTCAAGAACTTCATGGGATTTGGCGTGTGCACCAAAGTCGCAAGACCCGCATTGTGACAGGCCGTGATCAACATGCCAGTAGCGATGCCGACGCTCTCATGGATGTAGTAGTTCTTTTTGTCCTCCCCATCGCGAACACCGCCGCGGCGCTGGGCAAAGATACAGATTAGCCAAGGCGCGATTTCCATATAAGGTTTGTCCGCATCGGTCCCGATTGGGGCGAGCGCGTCGATCCACTCCTGCGCGGCGCGGCCAGAGTAAAACTCACGCTCTTCAGCTTCAGCCGCTTCTCGAATCTCCGCTTTCTTTTCCTGAGACCCGACGCACGCAAAATACCAGGGCTGGTGATTGGCGCCGCTTGGGGCGGTTCCGGCTGTTAGGACGCAATGCTCAATAATCTCAGCGGGCACCGGGCGATCTGAGAATGCTCGTACGGAACGCCTAGACTGCATCTGCGCATGAAATTCACGGGCGCGTGTTTGCATTTCTGCTTCTGGATAATGCGGGAAATCTGCGCTCAGGGCGACATGAGTTTCAGGGGACGTTTTCATAAGCGCTCCAGTGTTTTGTGGAGATAACTCCGGGCACATGGAACACGCAAGTCACCCGTGCATTCGAAAATCCTCAAGAACCGTGTTGACAGACTTAGTATGTAGATGTACTACCTTAGTTATACACCAAGGAGGTCATTATGACGAATACAGTAACCCAGCCTATCTTCAACACTGCACCACAAGCCGTCGCCCCAATCATTACAGACAGCTATCCGCGCACTATTCCAGCTCGCGCAGAGACAGCCCAAAACGACAATGGGATTCAAGTATCCGAAAGCGTGCTTGTCCGCCGACGCCGCCGCGCCCGCAGTCGTCTTGCGCACTAAGGAAACAGGTTCAGATCTGCTAGCGCCGACCTGCGTCGGCGCCTAAGCGGTACGCCTTATCGATCCAAGTCTTGATCTTGGCCTCTTTGGCGTCTTTCACGGTCCCAACTTGGAGGACACGCACGGGTTTGATTCCGGAAAACTCCATCATTGCCCGCTTCGCCGCATTTGCAGCGGGCCGACGGTAAAGGAGTTGATCAAACCAGGCCGGCGCGTCGGAAGTCAACAGCACATCCCCGCTCCGCCCTTTTAGAAGCTTATCCCACCATGGGTCTTTCTCGTGATATTCCATCGCGAAGCCCGGCAGGAAAGACCGGTCAATCACACCCTTCATTTTTGCAGGCATCCCGCCCCACCAGACGGGATAGGCCCAGCAAGTATGATCACACCAAGTAATATTATCGCGCCACTCATTCAGACACGGCTCCAGCTCTTTGCGCGAATGGTAGCCATAAGTGAGATCTGGGTCGAATTGCATATCGTGAAGGTTCATCCGCCGCACGTCTGCTCCATTCGACTGAGCCCCGCGGGTGTAAGCATCCGCCATCCCGTGGCTCAGTGAGTTTTCTCGGGGGTGTCCGACCCAAACAAATATTTTCGCAGCCATATCAGCCCTCTTCCGGCAGCTCCGGAACACCAACAGCATGGAACCCAGCATCCACGTGCAAGACTTCCCCAGCGATTGAGTGACCGAGCGGTGAGAGCAGATACAACGCGCACCCAGCGACGCCTTCCATACGCGTGTCCTCTTTCAGCAGCGACCAGTCCTTACCGGTTCCCATCAAGGACTTACCGCCGCGAATGCCCGCCAATGAAAGTGTCCGC
>JBCBGJ010000068.1:0-9491 GCA_038526925.1 Pseudomonadota bacterium | reverse complement strand
CGCTTCGCGAATAATCGGAATTCCGAAAAGAATGAGGGCAAAGGCGAATTGAATGGCGACAGCGCCAAGGACGAGCTTCCACGGAAAGGCCTTACGGTTCTCAGATAATCCCCAGGCGATGCCAAAAATGAGTGCGATCCCTAAAAGCGCTCTTGCGTTGTCCCAACCCCATTCCATTGGCAGTCCTCTCAGATACGTTTCCCTTATAACGACCTAGCCCGCGCATACGGCGCGGGCTAGTGCAGTTATCAGCGGATCGGCTAACCTAGTTTGCAAATACAGATTTTGTGGCCGTCTGGGTCGCGGAAATACGCGCCATAGAAGGTTGGCATGCGCTTTCCTGGTTCGCCTTCGTCTTGAGCGCCAAGTTCAATCGCTTTTGCGTAAACGCGATCAACTGTTTCATTATCAGGAGCCGCGATCGCTGGCATGACGCCATTTCCACACGTGGCGGAAGACTCATCGTAAGGGCCACCAATTGCGAGCATGGGTTGGCCGGGTGCAGTGCCGTAGAAATACAAGCGGCCATTGTCGAAAAACCGGGTCGCGCCAACCTCAGCTAGGACTTTATCGTAGAAATCGAGGGCTTTCTGGGTGTCGTTTGAGCCGAGTGTCACATAGGCAAGCATTTGGGGTCTCCTGTAATGGGTACTGGCCGCTAGGCACCACGCACCTAGTTAGAACGCAAGAGGTAACGCAGCGTCGCAGCTTGACGTTTACGTGAGCGGATGGTGGAAGGCCTTCGCACTCGCACAATGAGTAAAAGTTTTAGGAGACACACTTATGTCCATTCGTTTTGATGATCGCGTTGCAATAGTGACTGGCGCAGGCGGCGGCCTCGGTAGACAGCACGCTCTCGAACTCGCCCGTCGTGGTGCTAAAGTCGTGATCAACGACCTCGGTGGATCTATGGACGGATCTGGCGGTAACTCTGAAGCCGCTGAGGCCGTGGTCGCAGAGATTAAGGCGATGGGTGGTGAAGCGATTGCAAACGGGTCTTCTGTTGCAGATGACGCCGGCGTGCAGAAAATGATCGATGACACGATGAATGCTTTTGGGCGCATCGATATCATCATCGCGAATGCAGGCATTCTGCGAGATAAGTCTTTCTCTAAAATGACGACAGACGACATTAATCTGGTCCTCGATGTCCACTTGCGCGGAACTTTCAAGCCCGTCCACGCGGCTTGGAATATTATGAAAGAGCAGAATTACGGCCGTATCGTCGTCACCACCTCTTCGACCGGTCTCTACGGTAATTTCGGTCAGGCCAACTACGGTGCTGGCAAGCTCGGCGTCGTTGGCATGATGAACACGCTGAAAATCGAAGGCGCGAAAAATAACATTAAAGTCAACGCGGTATGCCCTATTGCGGCGACCCGGATGACTGAAGGTCTGATGCCACAAGCGATGCTCGACAATCTCAAGCCAGAATTCGTAACGCCGGGTGTCATGAACCTTGTTAAAGATGATGCGCCGACAGGAGTTATCCTCTCAGCTGGTGCAGGTGCCTTCTCTATGGCCCAAATCGTCGAAACTCGCGGCGCGTTTGTAGGTCAAGGCGAAGCCCTCTCGGCAGAAGCAGTTGAAGCGAAATGGGATGAGATCACCGATACATCCGTCCAGACGCACTTCGATTCTGGTGCTGGCCACGGCCAAAACATCTTTGCGCGCCTCCAAGAAGCTGCTGCGAAGGCCTAAACTGCGCCAAATACAACTAAAATTAGTAAAACCGGCGGTGGCCTATAGCCTCGCCGGTTTTTCTTATCTAATAAGATCAAATCGATGTTTGGGACCGATGGGGAGCGCCAGATGCGTGGACTAGTCTTTTCAATTTGTGCTTTAGCTCTCGTCGCCTGTGGGAGCACGGACAATGCAGCCGAAGAGGTTGTTGAACCACCGGTGGCGGAAGCGACTGAACCTGTTGTAGAGGAAGTCGCATTAGATGCGACCGGGGAAACCTGCGGTGGCATCGCTGCCACACAGTGCCCAGCAAACTTCTATTGTATGCAGGAAACAGGTCAGTGCCTGGAAGTCATGGACGGTGCGGGCACATGCCAACCGATCCCTGAGTTTTGCACACGCGAGTATCGCCCAGTCTGCGGCTGTGATGGTCAAACTTATCCCAATGCCTGTGACGCCGCCGCAAATGGGGTCAGTGTCGCTATCGAAGGCGAATGTGCGAGCCCAGATACGGACTAACTCACAACGTAAGCGCAGTGCTTTCAGACAGTAAAGCGAGACGATCTGGCATCGGCTCGTCCAACACATCTTTCGACGCGGTCACCGTACGCAGGATTTGCGGGCCTTTGCTGCTCTCAATCGGCGTTACGAGCAATCCGTCTTTCGACAGTTGATCGATTAGCGCCGCAGGAATGGTCTTAATCGCACCTGCCAACAGGATACGATCAAACGGACCATGCTGGGCGAGGCCCTTTAGGCCATTTCCATGGCGGATCGTAACATTGTCGACGCCAAGCTCCTCCAGACGTGTGCGCGATTGCTCAACCAGGCGCTCATACCGTTCAACGCCGTAAACATGACGGCATGTCTGGCTCAACAACGCTGCTGTGTAGCCGCTACCAGATCCGATCAGTAGAACGCGAGTCTCTTTGCCGGGCGGAATCTGCAAGGCCCTCAGCAATTTGGCGGTGACAATGGGCCTCGGAATACTTTGCCCGCAAGGGATAGGCAGCATGCAGTCTTCACCGACCATCGCTTTCAAATCTTCTGAAACAAATACACTGCGATCAACGGTTTCGAGGGCGGTTAGGACCCCGTCATCTGTAATCCCTTGCCGCCGCAAAGAGAGAACGAATCGCGCAGCGCGCATTGGGTCTGGAATCAGGTCTGCCATGTCTCTCGCATCTCAGCGAGAAAAGCCTCATGCGTCAAATCCACATGTAGGGGGGATACAGAAATGTAACCATCGTAGATCGCGCGAAGGTCGGTTCCTTCATTCGGATTTGAGAGCTTTCCGCGATAACCGATCCAGTAATAGGCATTGCCGCGCAGATCTTCGCGAGCCTCGGTCCGGATGATCCGCTCATCCCGTAATCCCTGACTGGTGAAACGAACGCCTTCGACATTGTCGGGGGCGCGGTCTGGGAAATTAATGTTGATCACGAGGTCGTTCGGCCAGCCCTTATCGATGATGGGTCGTAGGACCTTAGCGCCCCAGGCTGTGGGCGTTTCCCACGGACAAGATTGCGGATTCTGGAAGCCTTTAGATTGGCTGAGTGCAATGCTGGGCACGCCATGCTGCATCCCGAAAAGCGCCGCAGCGATCGTCCCAGAAAAAGTCGTATCCTCAGCGATGTTCTGCCCTGCATTCACGCCTGACAGAATGAGGTCGGGGCGTTCCGGCATTAGCTCGTCGAGCGCGAGCAAGACGCAGTCACTCGGCGTGCCATTGACGGCGTAGCGTTGCGGACCGGTTTCACGCACGCGAACAAATTCGGTGAGGGAAATCGCCCTCCCCTTTCCAGACTGTTCAAGTTCAGGCGCGACGATCCAGATATCGTCGCTAAGCTCGCGGGCAATGTGCTCAAGAACCTCAAGCCCTGGAGCATTGATACCGTCATCATTGGTTAAAAGAATTCTCATTCTGAGGTCTCCAGGAAAGAGAGTATTAGAAAGACTGCCGAACTCAGCGCGGCCCCATAAACGGTGATCGTCTCAATAGGCGGGAAGAAGGTGTAAAGCTGATGCCCTGACAATAGAAAATGCACAATTGCGTGTACGATTGTTAGCCCCGACAGGATCTGCCCGGCCAGACGTTTCCAGGGCGCCAGGAACACCATCCAAAAGGCGGCGATAAAGAGCGGTATGTGCAGCAGGACGAACCATTCTCTCGCGGCCTCATCGTCCATGCCACTCAGAACTGGCAGCAAACGCCATTCCGCATGGGTCATCGCATCCATTTCGTGAACCGCGAACAATGCGAGAGTGATCACCAGGCTCAGATTGAGCCACTGCTTCACGCGATCACCTCAAGGCCGCCCATATAGGGCTGCAAGACGTCCGGTACGGTGATAGACCCATCTTTGTTCTGATAGTTCTCGAGCACGGCGACGAGCGTACGCCCCACGGCCAGACCAGATCCGTTCAAAGTGTGGACGAATTCAGGTTTCGGCTTGGCATTCTCTTCGCTCGGCGCGGGGCGCCAGCGCGCGCTCATCCGGCGGGCTTGGAAATCGCCGCAATAAGAACACGAGCTAATCTCGCGATAGGTGTTCTGGCTCGGGAGCCATACTTCAAGGTCGTAGGTTTTCCGTGCGCCAAAGCCCATATCACCGGTGCAGAGCAGCATCCGGCGGTAAGGCAGGTCCAGCGCCTCCAGGATGCCCTCAGCGCACTTGGTCATACGTTCAAGTTCAGCGAGCCCCTCTTCTTCGCCGCCAACGATGGAGACCATCTCAACCTTGTTGAATTGGTGAAGGCGGATCATGCCCTTGGTGTCGCGCCCTGCACTGCCCGCTTCAGAGCGGAAGCATGGTGTGTGACCGGTCATCCGGATCGGGAGCTTATCCGCGTCGAGGATCTGTTCGCGCACTAAGTTGGTGAGTGAAATTTCCGACGTCGCGATGAGCCAGAGTCCATCGGTCGTTTGGAACGATTCTTCGCCAAATTTAGGTAGTTGCCCTGTGCCCACCATGGCCTCGGGGCGCACCAGGAGCGGCGGAGTGATCTCCTCATACCCATTCTCACTGGTCTGCTTATCCAGCATGAAGGATGCGAGCGCGCGTTCTAGGCGCGCCATTTTCCCGCGTAGCGCCACGAAGCGCGCGCCGCTCATGGCTGCAGCCGCTTCAAAGTCCATCAGAGGCTGGCCAATGTCATTCTTCAGCGCGGCGCCAAGATCGGCGTGATCCTGCACACTGTTGCGACCATCTAGGCGCGCATTTGGCTCGCCCCATTTGTGTTGTTCCATATTCCCGTCTTCATCTTCGCCAACGGGGACATCCGACATGGGGATGTTTGGCGTGCCGAGCAGCAATTTGTCGAGCTCTTCGCGGGCGGCAGCCTCTTGCTCGCCGGCCGCTTCGATCACCTCTTTCGCGGTCGCGACTTCGGCGCGGAGCTGCTCGAACAGAGCTTCGTCTCCGCTCGCTTTGGCTTTACCGATCTCTTTCGACTTCGCATTGCGCGCCGATTCCGCCTCTTGCTTGTCCGAGACGGCTTTGCGCACGGCAGCGTCATGATCCAGCATATGGGAGACGACGTCTCCGAGACCTTTTTGCTTTCGCTCAAAGGCATCTCGGAACGCGTCAGGGTTTTCTCGGATGGCGCGGATATCGAACATAGGCTCGCCTCATTACTCGTCGGGCTAGCGTTTAGGCTGATGCGAACGGGGCGTCTAGCGCCCTATTCGCCTACTTTTCTTTGACTTGCGGGGCCAAGCGGATGTGCAGCTCGCGCAATTGCTCGTCGCGCACCGGACTTGGCGCTTGCATCATCAGGTCACGCGCTTGCTGGTTCATCGGGAACAGCGTCACGTCACGAATGTTCTCAGCATCCGCGAGCAGCATCACCATACGGTCTACACCAGGTGCAATCCCGCCATGCGGAGGCGCGCCATAGCGGAACGCGTTCAGCATGCCGCCAAACTCTGCTTCGACGACTTCTGGGCCGTATCCGGCCTTTTCAAACGCTTTCAGCATAATCTCAGGACGGTGGTTCCGGATCGCGCCGGAGGACAATTCGATTCCGTTACAGACAATATCATACTGGAACGCGTTGATCGCCAGCAGATCCTCATCAGTTGTCGCCGCTTCCAGCGCTTCTAGACCGCCTTGCGGCATTGAGAATGGGTTATGGCTGAAGTCGACTTTCTTGTTGTCTTCATCCCACTCATACATTGGGAAATCGATGATCCAGCAGAAGCGGAAGACGCCCTGCTCAATAAGATCCAGCTCTTCGCCAACCTTGGTACGGGCGGCGCCGGCGAGCTTGTAAGCGTCGCCTTTCTTGCCGGCTGAGAAGAAGATTCCATCGCCATCACCGAGCCCAGTATGCTCGAGGAAGGCTCTGAGGTGATCCGCGTCGAAATTCTTGAGGACAGGATCCTGGCTGACGACCACGCCGTCATCGCCAGCCCGCAGGCGCGCATAGCCAAGACCTGGTGCTTGCATCTCTTTCTTGGCCCATTTGTCCATATCATCGAAGAATTTCCGAGACTGGTTCTCGGTCGCCTTCGGCGCTGGGATCGCGATCACCTTGCCGCCGCCTTTGATGATTTTGGCGAAGATTGAGAAGCCGGTCTTGCTGTCATCCTCAAAGAACTCAGTCACATCGACGAGTTCGATAGGGTTGCGAAGGTCGGGTTTGTCCGAACCGTACTTGGACATCGCTTCGGCATAAGGGATGCGCGGGAATGGCCCGTCTGGCAGTTTGCGGCCTTTGCCCTGCCAATCTGCGAACTCTTCAAACACGCCGTGCATCACAGGTTCGATGGATTGGAAAACGTCTTCTTGGGTAACGAAGCTCATCTCAATATCGAGCTGATAGAACTCGCCCGGAGACCGGTCCGCGCGGGCGTCCTCATCACGGAAACAGGCCGCAATCTGGAAATAGCGATCAAAGCCAGACACCATAAGCAGCTGTTTGAACTGCTGCGGCGCCTGTGGGAGCGCATAGAACTCACCGGGGTGCAGGCGTGACGGCACGAGGAAGTCGCGCGCTCCTTCCGGAGACGACGCGGTCAGGATTGGCGTCTGGTACTCTGTGAAGCCCTGCTCCACCATCCGGCGACGGATTGAAGCGATCACTTCAGCGCGCAGAATCATGTTCGCGTGCAGCGTTTCGCGGCGTAGATCCAAATAGCGGTGCTTGAGGCGAATGTCTTCTGGATAGTCTGGCTCACCAAATACGGGCAGCGGAAGCTCCGCGGCTTCAGATTGTACAGACGCTTCTTTAACGCGGACTTCGATTTCACCAGTGTCGAGGTTGTCGTTCACAAGCTCGGCGTCACGTGCCAGAACTTCGCCTTCGATCGTGATCACGCTTTCTGTGCGAAGGCGTTCAACCACAGCAAAAGCTGGGAAGTCTGGATCGAAGACACATTGCGTCAGACCATAATGGTCGCGCAGGTCGATAAACATCACTCCGCCATGATCTCGGCGGCGGTGAAGCCAGCCTGAGAGTTTTACGGTTTGCCCGACAT
Organism: Pseudomonadota bacterium; assembly: GCA_038526925.1. Classification (GTDB taxonomy): domain Bacteria; phylum Pseudomonadota; class Alphaproteobacteria; order Caulobacterales; family Hyphomonadaceae; genus Henriciella. The sequence goes on along the minus strand of JBCBGJ010000068.1, from coordinate 2,326 downwards.
GGGACTTGCGAAGTTCGCCGCAGGTATGGCTGCGATAGGCGTGCATGGTGCGCTCCGTTTGGGAGGAGAAATAAAGGCGGCTTTTGGCGCTCACGGGCTTAGAATGTCAAGGCCCACGGACACTTCCGTGCGCGCTAGAATGAGACGCCGGGATATTAACCGGTTTTTCAGGCCTCTTTATTTAACTACCGACATGTCGAATCAATCACCGCTTCCTGTTGAAGTTGATAATGTCGGGCCGCTGTTGCGTGATCGCGCAGAGGGAATTGTTGTCGAATGTAATGGGACGGAGGCGACGATATCGACCGTTGCGGGCGATACCGAAGCGTCAGACTCCTATTGGGCGGTCGGCCAGCTGATTTCCATTCAAGTCGGAAAAAATCGTGTCGTGGGACTTTTACACACGGTGGAACACGACTCAGACGCTTGGGATTCGAACCGTGAAAACCCGATCCTGCTGAAAGTTGAACTCTCTGGGGAAGTTCGCGCGGATGACCGTCGAGGCATGATTTTCTCCGGCGGTATTACGCAATACCCCTATATTGGCGCTGTTGCGCACCGGATCCGTAAGAAGGATCTAACGACAATCTATCGCTCAAGCGATCCTTCTGCGGTCACGATTGGCTCATTGAGCCAAGCAGCTGATATTCCTGCGGTTGTTTCAGTCGATGCGCTGCTGTCTCGCCACTTCGCTGTCGTTGGAACCACCGGTACGGGTAAATCGACCGCGGTGACGCTGCTTCTGCATTTGATCGCAAAGCATAAGCCCAATCAGCGCGTTCTCATCCTTGATCCGCATAACGAATATACAAGCGCCTTTGGCGACAAAGCGAACACGATTACCGCTGAGTCGCTTGATCTTCCGTTCTGGCTTCTAAACCTGGAAGAGTTCCAGCAAGTCATCTTTCGAGGACGCGAGGGATCAGAGGAGGAAGTCGACGCCCTGCGCGAGTTTATTCCGCAAGCGAAGACGATCTATCGCTACGGCGCGAGCAATAGCGTTCGTCGCAAGGCTGGCAGCGGTGGTTCGTTTACGGCAGACACCCCTGTTCCGTATCGCCTTGCAGACCTTCTCAAGCTGATCGAAGAAGAGATCGGCTCGCTCGATGGCGCGCTTCGACGCCTCACGCTTCGCTTGCTCAAATCGCGAATTGAAGCGGCGATCAACGATCCTCGCTTTGGCTTCCTATTCGGTTCACACGATGCGACGGACCGAATCGATAGCGTGCTAAGCAATATCTACCGCGTTCCGATTGCCGGAAAGCCTATTACCGTTTTCCAGATGTCGGGCATCCCGTCTGAAGTCGTGAACTCCGTTGCATCGGTCTTATGTCGTCTGGCTTTTGATCTGGCGCTTGCCAGTAACTCGAAGGTCAAAACGCTCGTCGTTTGTGAGGAAGCGCACAGATACATTCCAACGGATTCAGGATCGGCGTTTGCGCCTACACGCGATGCGATCGCGCGAATCGCGAAAGAGGGACGGAAGTACGGCGTCTCGCTCGCGATCATTACACAGCGTCCGAATGAACTCGATCCGACCATCCTTTCTCAGTGTAATACAGTCTTCTCGCTGCGATTGGGCAATGATGAAGACCAAAATGTCATGCGTAAGGCGATTTCGAATGGATCTCGCTCGACGCTCGCCTTTCTCTCCTCGCTTGCGGACAGAGAGTGCATTGCTTTCGGGAGCGCTGTATCCACGCCAATGCGTATGCGGTTCCGTAACCTCGCGGTGAGTGCGCGTCCATCTAGTCAAAACGTTGATGATGGCGATAGCGTTATGGCGCAAGACAATGCCAGTATGTCCGATATCGTCACGTCCCTGCGCGGCGACTCTTCGGCTGACCAACAAGCTGTCAGCGAACCGGAAGAATGGGTTCTACATGATGAGCCCGTAGCGACCGCCCCTGCTCCGTCCTACGCGGACAATAATAGCGAGGTGACGCTGAAACCGCGTTCACTCTTGAAGCGCAAGTCCGACTAGTCCCCTCCAATTTGCAGAATCAGGCTCGCCATCTCGCGCGGCTTCATTTAGGGCGACACGAATGAATCGTGAGCGTCTTACCCCTATCACAAAGCAATCTGATCTCGACCATGCCTGTCAGCGGCTGGCCGAAGGCTCTTTCTTGTGTGTTGATACTGAATTCCATCGAGAAACGACCTACTGGCCTGAACTCTGCCTCATCCAGGCGTCTTGCGAGGGTTATGAAGTCATCATTGATCCAATGGCCGATGATTTGGATATCGGCCCTTTCCTGACACTTCTGGCCGATGAAAGCCGCCCGAAAGTCTTTCATGCAGCCCGTCAGGACCTCGAAATCTTCAA
>JBCBGJ010000067.1:0-9535 GCA_038526925.1 Pseudomonadota bacterium | reverse complement strand
CGTCTGTTATGCGCCCACTATAGCGGGCATTTCTCGCAAATCGAGCCCCATCCTCAATAAAAGGGTGGATAAGTGGTTGAATGCAAGCCTGATTCCGATGACGTCTGTGTCATACAGGCGCGATTAATCGCGCAAAAGCTCGTTGATTCCGGTTTTGGACCGGGTTCGCTCATCAACTGTCTTGATAATAATTGCTGCGGCCAAGGCCGGGCCGCCATTTTGGCCAGGTAGGCTGCCAGGAACGATGACCGAGTAGGGCGGTACTTCGCCGTAATGGATCTCGCCCGTTTGGCGATCAACGATCTTGGTCGACTGAGACAAGAACACGCCCATGGCGAGGACAGATCCTTCTCTCACGATCACACCCTCAGCCACCTCTGCGCGTGCGCCGATAAAGCAATTGTCCTCGATGATCACAGGGCTTGCTTGGAGTGGCTCAAGCACGCCGCCAATGCCCGCACCGCCGGAAATGTGGACGTTTTTACCGATTTGGGCGCAGGAGCCGACCGTCGCCCATGTGTCCACCATCGTGCCGCTATCAACATAGGCGCCGATATTCACAAATGACGGCATCAATACCGCCCCCGGCGCGATGTAAGACCCGCGGCGCACGGTTGCGGGCGGTACAGCGCGAAAGCCAGCGGCTTCAAACTCAGATGCACCCCAGCTTTCAAATTTGCTTGGAACTTTGTCCCACCAAGTACCGCGATGGCCTGGGCCACCGTCCATGATGACGTTGGGGTTTAGCCGGAAGGATAGGAGAACCGCTTTCTTCAGCCATTCATTGACGGTCCAGCCGCCGTTTCCGTCTGGCGCTGCGACGCGAACTTCGCCGCTATCCAGCAGAGACAGCGATGCGTCGACGGCTTCGCGAACTTCGCCCATCGTATCGGTGTTCAGGTCGGCGCGGTCTTCCCAGGCAGCGTTGATCAAAGCGGCTAAGCGATCAGGCATCTTCTTATCTGTCTTTCTGCTGTATTTATTGCGTTATCGAACGGACGAACGCCGTAAGGTCGCGCGTCACATAGTCGATATGTAAGGGGAGGTCATCCCCTATTCCAGCGGGGCGTGCGCTTGCTGGCTCATGGCTCCAGTCTTTGTCGGACTGAACCAAGACCGTAGCGAACCCCATTTCTTTCGCAGGGGCCAGATTTCGTGCCAGATCTTCAAAGAAAACAGAGGTTTGCGGATCTACGTCAAAGGCCTTGAGAAAGGCGCTGTAAGACGCCTGATTTGGTTTCGGGATGAAGGTGCTGTCTTCGATTGCGAACTGGCCGTCAAAGACATCGCCCAATCCCATGTATTCCGTGACGCGTTTTGCGTGACCCCGCGACCCGTTCGTATAGACATATTTGCGGCCAGGAAGCGCGCGAATGGCCTCGGCAAGATCTGGCGTTCGGGGCAGTGGAGACAGGTCAATCTCATGCACATGCGCGAGAAACTCATCCGGCGCCATGCCATGCATGGACATCAATCCATTCAGTGTCGTGCCATGCTCGGCATAATATTTTTTCTGCGTCGCCCGAGCCTCATCGCGTGGGAGGCGCAAAAAGCGCGCGACGAAGTCTGTCATCCGCTGATCGATTTCAGCAAAGAGATCGCACTCAGCAGGGTAAAGCGTGTTGTCTAGATCGAAGACCCAGGCGCGGCGCTCAAGCAGGGCGGATGAGCCGCCTTCGGTATCAGCTGGCATCTACAGGATCCCCAAAGTCGCGCTCGAAAAACTCAAATACGAGGCGGCGATTCACCGGCGCTGGGGTCGCAACGAAACGACCGGTCCTATACGCGGCCTCTTCGCAGGCCTCATTCCCAGAAATCGCAAACTTGGATTTCGACACGCAGAAATCATCGCTACCACGGGTCAGGGTTCTGATATCGCCGTCGCCGGTTTCCATTTCTGCATAAGCAAATAGGCCCGCTTGCAAGAGCGGTTCATCTATAACCCGCGCGCAGCCGCCAGCTTCGAGCAACCACCATCCGCGACTTTCCCAGCCTTCGCCTCGGCGGCGCGCCATCGCGCTCCAAATCCGATTATTCGTACGATTACAGAAGGTTAGACCGACATTCCGGGCTCGCTCAATCGCCGTCTGTTCGAGGATATCCATCAAATCGGCATCAGACGTATCGGCATTCAGGCCCTTAGACTTGAGGAAGTCTCCAATTGCTGCGCGCGTTTTTCGGCCGAGGTAGCCATCAATTTGACCGGAATAGACGCCCGCATTGTCGAGCAGGCGTTGGACGCCCGCAGCGCTCGATTGTTCGAGATTACGCTTTTCGGTCTCGGTGAAGCTGGTGCGCCAGCGTTCATCATCTTCCACCAGAACCGGGCGGAATTCGCGTTCCTCAAGCCCCATTACCGCGCAATCTGGGATATTCTCGACGGCAAAGCTCCCGGTTGGGTCGATGCAGAGCCTGCTCTTTCCGCCCCAAATCTTACGTCCGCCGCGATGCGCCGTTGAGGATCGCCCGAACAGATAATGAATGCCGGGGCGAAGCGGCCCCTCAATGACCTTTGAACAAGCACCCGGGCGCAATCTTGTCCAACCTTCGACAACCACCCCTTGGCCTTCATAGCGGCCGGTTGCGGCTTCGATGATGTAACTGGTCTCATTACAGACGTCCCAGCCATTCGAATTGCCCTGCGCCGCAGCTTTCACGGGTAAAGCCAAGGTAAATGCGAACGCGAAAATTCCGAAGATGAGTTTAATAGACAAAGGTACCTGCGCCATGTTCGGTGAAGAGCTCCATTAGCAGCGCGTGACGTTCGCGCCCGTCCAGAATTACTGCCCCACCAACGCCCATGTTGACGGCTTTCGCGGCAGTTTCAAGCTTTGGAATCATGCCGCCGCTAATCGTGCCATCCTGCATTAAGCCATCGACTTGATCGCGGCGGATCTCACGCATCAGGCTGCCTTGCTTGTTAAGGACGCCAGCCACGTCGGTGAGAAGCAATAGCCGTTTCGCTTGAAGCGCAGCTGCCACCGCGCCCGCAGCCGTATCTGCATTCACATTATAGCGGCGATCATCCTCGCCGACTCCTACCGGCGCAATCACCGGAATGATCGCTTTTTCGCTCTCCATCAGGGCTTTCAATACCGAGATGTCAATTTTTTCAGGTTCGCCGACATAGCCAAGATCGACCACTCTTTCGATCTCGCTGCTATCATCGCGCTTCGTGCGCGTCGCTTTGGTGACCCGCATCAGGTCGCCGTCGGAGCCAGATAGGCCCACGGCTTTTCCGCCAGCCGCGTTAATCGCACGGACGATGGACTTATTGATGGGTCCAGAAAGCACCATCTCAACCGCTTCCATGGTCGCGTCGTCAGTGACGCGCAACCCATCGCGAAACTCTGATTGGATGCCGAGCCGCTCCAGCAGTTTGGCGATTTGCGGCCCGCCGCCATGCACGACGACTGGGTTTGCGCCGAGGTGCTTCAGCAGCACAACATCGCGCGCAAAAGCATCAGAGAGCGCCTCATCGACCATGGCGTGACCGCCAAACTTGATCACAATCGTGCGCCCAGCATAGCGCTGAATATAGGGCAGGGCCTCTGACAGGGTTTCAGCGGTCAATTGGGCGGGTGGCAGAGGCGTCTCAGTCATGGCGCTGGCTCTTAGCCGGATTTGGCCGTAGCGCAAAGCAAAACACCCCCGCAATCTGCGGAGGTGTTTCAGATTCAGACATGTTGCTGTCTAGTATCTGGCGCCGAACCGAATGCCGTAGAATTGCGGTGTCCCTGCGATGAAGGTCGGAATGCCAAACGCATCGCCCGTATTTCCTGCATCGATCAGATACTCTTCATCGAGCAAGTTGGTCACGTACGCGCTCACGAAGAGGGTATCGGTCAGATCAAGCTGAGCGTTGAAATTGACAAGGGCGTAGCCATCCTGGCTGATCGCATCGCGCTCTGTATTGTCGAAGAAAACCTCTGATTGCCAGGTTGCGCTTGGAACCAGAGACAATTCTCCCGCAGGCGTATCGACGATGAACTTGGCAGCGATAGAGGCTGTCTGATCCGGCGAGAGGCGAAGTTTGTTGCCAGAAAATGGCGCACCGACCTCGTCGTCAAAACGAGCTTTGTTATATCCGTATGACGCAGTGAGGGTGAAATAGTCGGTCGGCTCAAAGCTTATCTCGATTTCCGCGCCTTCGGCCGTGGCATCGCCCGCATTGATCGGCTCGAGAAGTCCTTGATCATTGACTTCGGTGGTTTGGAAGTTGCTGTAATCATAATAGAAAACGGACGCATTTAGGATCAATTGATTGTCGATCAGGCTGCTTTTGATCCCGGCTTCTAAGGCATCCACCAGTTCAGATTCCAGGGTCGTAAAGCCTGCTGATGGGCTGCCCGCTGATGCGGTAATAACCTCTGGGCGGCGGCCCCGCGCGGCGTTCGCATAAACGTTTACGAAGTCGGTGACCTCATACTTCGCCGCGACCCGCCAAGTCACATCATCAAACTCATCGCTTGCCTCGATCAGGCCGCCAGTGTCTTGGACGAACAATCCAGCGAAGGTGACATTGCTCGGGCCTTGCGGGAACTCTACGAGGAGCCCGCTGGTCTTCTCGTCTGATGTGTATCGGACACCGCCGGTAAGCTCGAGGCGGTCTGTCACGTCATAGGAGACATCGCCGAAAATCTCATAACTCGTGGTTTCGCCGAAATTGGTGAAGACCTCATTGTGGATTGGCTTCAGCGGCACCACGGTTCCGTTCAGGCCAAATACAGTCAGGTTGAAGTCTGGAAGGGCTGAGACATCCGGTGCGTTTGGCGGCGTCACGATGCCGCCCAAAAAGGCTTGGACCGCCCGCTCATCATAAGTCAGCGGCACGCGCTGGCTGCCATCTTCGTCGAAATAATTGACGCCAACAAAGCCGCGCATGCGCTCATTCACATCAAAGTTCAGGCGTAACTCTTGGCTGAACTGTTCGCCTTCTGCATCTTCAGCGAAGATAAATAGAGGCAGGCCGAAACCGTCTGGATCAAACACTTCCAGACTCTCGAACTCGCGATAACCGGTGATCGACGTTAAGCTTAGGCTGTCTGAAAAATCATATGTCGTCAGCAATGTCAGACCAAAAACGTCGCGCTCTAGTCCCAGATCTTTGCCGCCGAGGAAATTCCCGAAACTGTTCAGATTTGCAGGATCCAATGCGTCCGTTGAGGCGCCAGGCAGGGGTTCAAAAGCGCCAGATTTAAAACTGGTCCCGCTTGGGCTGTCTTCTTGGTAATTGGCGATCAGATCAAAACTTAGATCGGCACTTGGCGTCCAGGTAAGGCCGCCGCGAATGGCGATCATGTCTTGGCTGTTAAAGTCGTCTTCGTTCGGGTTCAGGCTTTCGACATAGCCATCCCGCTGGCGCAAGCGTCCTGACAGGCGGAAGGCCAATTGGTCCTCTACGATGGCATTGGTGATGTGGCCTTCGGCGAACACTTCATTGAAATTGCCAACACCGACCGTTGCTGCGGCGCCAAAGTCAAATTGAGGTTTGGCTTGGATCACATTGACCCCGCCGATCAAGGCACCGCGTCCAAACAGGGTCGGCTGAGGGCCTTTTGCAACCTCAACTCGCTCCAAATCAAACAGCTCGACCACCGACCCGCGTGAGCGCGAAATTGAGATGCCATCCTGGAACACGGCGATCCGAGGTTCGATATTAGATTCCCCGCTATCGGACGTAATCCCGCGAATAACGAAGCCAGGATTGTTTGGGCTTTGCTCCTGGACTTCGAAGCCCGGCACGAAGCGCGCGAGTTGATCGAACTCAGCCAGACCAAGATCATCAAGGGCCTCGGCGTCGACGGCGCTGACGGCGACAGGAACATCGCGCAGAATTTGTTCACGCTTCTGGACGGTTACCGTCACTGTGTTCTGGCGAAGTTCGCCCTCATCAGTTCCCGCATCTTGCGCAAAGGCAGGGGAGAAGAGAGCTGAGGCAAGGACCACGGATGCTGTGGTGAGTAGTGTGTTTTTCATGGGAGGCTCCAAACGCTTTTTCTTGGTTTTGGAGCCGCGTAAATCCACTCTATTACAGTGGAGCGACGTTTTTTTGTCGGTCATACGACGGTTTATTCGTGTGCGGACATTTCCAAGGTCATGAAAACGCTATGGGGATCTTCGACATAGTCGCTAAAAGGGCCGCAGATTTCGAACCCGCGACTTTGATAAAGGGTTCTCGAGGGCAGAAACCCATCCATACTGCCGGTTTCCAGGCTCAGACGCTGATATCCGCGCGACGATGCTTCATTAAGCACATGGTCGAGCATTTTCTGGCCAAGTCCCGCGCCGCGTTTCGCTGCCAACGTGTGCATAGATTTTATTTCACCATGTGTGGCCGAGAGCTCTTTCAAGCCGCCGCAGCCGACAAGTTCATCGCCGTCGCGCATTTCCCAGACGGTCACCGCGGGGTCGCGCAGGCCTTCCATTGGTAGGAAATGACAGCTTCCAGGCGGTGATAGGCTCAGCATCAGTTCGGCATGTGTGTCGATTAGGGCCGCAAACTCAGGAGAATCGAGATTGGCACTTAAGATTCGAACCGACATTTAGACCTCCGTGATTTGCCCGATCTCTGCTCGCAATTCGGGGATACCAAAGCCTTTTTCGGAGGATGTCACGCGGACAATCGGGTGCGCGGCTGGATTTTTTTTCAGAGTGGTCTGAATTTTTGTCGTCTCGGCGTCGAGTGCCGACTTCTTGATCTTGTCCGCCTTGGTCAGAACGATCTGATATGTGACGGCGGCTGTGTTGAGCATGGCCATGGTCTCTAGGTCGGTATCCATTAGGCCACGGCGGCTATCGACGAGCAAAAAGACCCGGCGCAAATTGGCGCGGCCGCGAAGATAGCGTTTGGTCAGCTGAACCCATTTCGCTTGCTGTTCGCGCGAGACTTTCGCATAGCCAAAACCCGGTAGGTCGACGAGCCAGAGCTTGCCTTCACCGACATCGAAATAGTTGAGCTCACGCGTCTTCCCCGGCTCAGCTGAGGAGCGCGCCATGTTCTTGCGGTTGAGGACGGCATTGATCAGCGAGGATTTGCCGACATTCGAACGCCCCGCAAAGGCGATCTCGGGTCGATTTCCGTCAGGCAATTGGTTCAGGCTTGCGGCGCCGAGGATAAACTCGACCGGCCCCATGCAGAGCTTGCGGCCCGCTTCCAGCGCCTCTTCGGAGAAGGCAGGCATGTCGCTCATCTATTCAGCCGGGGTGGAAGAGCCCCGCCCGAGTAATCGTTTGATCAGCTTGTCGAGCTGGGTCTCGACCCCGTTACGCCGCATGATGAAATATTGCTGCCCAAGCGAGAGAATGTTCGACCAGACCCAGTAGAGCACCAGGCCAGCGGCAAACCCGCCAAACACGAACATAAACACAAAAGGAAGCGCCATCATGATGGTGCGCTGGGTTGGATCTGGCGGCGGCGGTGACAACGCCTGAATACCGGCCATGGTGACACCATAAAGGATTGGCAGGATGCCGATCCCGATCACGAAGCCGAGGATCGGGATGGCTTTTACATCCGCGGCAGCCCAAGGCAGGAGCCCGAACAGGTTTCCGATCGCAGTTGGGTCTGGCGCCGACAAGTCATTGATGAACCCAAATGGCGTATGGCGCATCTCGATCGTGACGTAGAGCGTCTTATAGAGCGCGATGAAGATTGGGATGGTCAGCAAAATCGGCACACACCCAGCCAGTGGGTTCGCCTTTTCGCGCTGATAGAGCTTCATCACTTCTTGCTGGCGACGCTGCGGGTCCGCTTTGAAGCGCTCTGAAATTTCTTTCATCGGCTCGGCCAGCTTCTTCATCTTCGCCATCGATTTATAGCTCTGATTATAAAGCGGCACGAGTGGCAGTTTGACCAGAACCACGAGTGCGATAATCGCCCAGCCGAAGGACCCTACGATGCCTTGGAGCCAGTTCAGAACGAAGAACAAGCCCTTGGTGAGATAGTAGAGAATGTTGCCCCAATCGATCGCATCGCCGAAGCGTGGAATGCCCGCTTCTTGGTAAGTGTTGACGACATCATACTCTTTGGCGCCTGCGAAGATCTGATTGGCGACGGTTTCGGTCGCGCCGGGCGCGAGCTCTACAGACGCGCCTTGAACGAGCACTTCCAGGTGATTTTCGAGATTACGGACGCGGGCCCGGAACCCTTCACCTTGCTGCGGGATCAAAGCCGCCATCCAATACATGTCGGTCAGTCCGAGCCAGCCGCCAGTTTCGGCAACGCGGATACCGTCTTCGGACTTCTTGATTCCGCGGCCCTTGAACAGATTATTATAGTTGCGCCAGGTCAGCGCGCTATCAAAGCTGCCCATGAGGCCCTGGTGGGCAAAACCGGTTTTGCGAGATGAACCGGGATCGGTTGCATCAACGAATTCTTTCCATCCGCCATAGCGACGAACCGTCCCGATCGGGATCAGCGTCCGCGTTTCGGCACCAAGATTGGTGACTGAGTCTTCAAAAGTGAACATGTAATTCTCGTCCACACTGATGGTGCGCTCGAAACGCAGCCCGTCTTTTTCGAGGCTAAGCGTGGTTAAATTATCGTCGCCGAAAGACTCTTCCGTCGCGGTCCAATTATCGCGGTAGCCTGCAACGGGATCGCGGCCATCAAACCAGTTCCATCCGACCGTGTAGCCGCTTGGCGCATTCGCCGGGCGCAGCAGACGAAGCTCTTCGGTGCGTTCAACCGTGCGATAATGGTCTTTCAGATTGAGATCATCGATCACAGCGCCGCTGAGATTAATGGAACCATCGACGCGATCGGCATCAAAACCAACGCGGGCTGTTTCGACCAACGCCTCATCAACGGATTTGATCACCTCTTCTAAGGGCTCTGGTGTGGCAGCTTCCACAGGTGTTTCGAGGCCGGCTTCGGCCTGCGCCGCTTCGCGCGCTTCATTGGCGCGCTTGGCTTGCGGTTCGAGGATGAAGAACTGATAGCCAAAAACAAAGACAATCATCAGCGCCATAGCGATGATGAAATTGCGTTGGTCCTGGGGGTCCATACCGTTTTGTTGATTAGGCAGCATAGGCGATGCGTATCCTGATATAAAAAGAGGGGTCAGGCTGGGCCTGTCCCCGCTGAAAAATCTTTGGCGAGGCTTATCAGTGCGCTTTCCATATCGTCAAGCAGCCGCTGCCAGCCAATCGTCGCAGTATCCATTCGGGCAATGAACACATAGTCAGCGCCGGTCACGCCGTGAAGGGGTAGAAGTTGCCGAGACGCTTCTTTCAGACGACGCTTGGCTCGATTGCGGATTACCGCGTTGCCAATCTTCTTTGTCGCGGTAAACCCGGCGCCGATGGTTTCAGACCCAGTTCGTGTCCGCGCCTGGACAACCAGCGCTTTGCGCCGCTCGGACTTGCCTGCTCGTACAAAAAGAAACTGGGGCCGTGTCTTTAGACGGACGACCCCAGGTTCGGAAGCTTCAGATTTTGCCATGGGACCAGTCCCCGGCAGGCCTGTCTGAAGCAGACAGGACCTTCCGGCCTTTCGCGCGGCGGCGGGCCAAAACCTCGCGGCCATTCTTGG